>SYEK01000002.1 GCA_005800815.1 Actinomycetota bacterium | reverse complement strand
GAATTGGCAGACGCGCTAGCTTGAGGTGTTAGTTCCCGCAAGGGATTAGGGGTTCAAGTCCCCTCTCGGACACATGAAGATTGATGATGCACTGGCACTCATCCGCGAAATTCCCGATCATCCAAAGCCAGGGATTCGCTTCCAAGATATCACTCCCCTTCTTGCAGATGCTGAGGCCTTTTCTACAGTCATCAAGCGCTTCGCAGATTTCGCACACAAGGGAGTAATCGTCGCTGGTATCGAAGCACGCGGATTCATCTTTGCCTCGGCCTTGGCTTATGCGACAGAATCCGCTCTCGTCCCTATCCGAAAAGCAGGCAAGCTACCGTTCTCGGTGATCTCGCAAAGTTATGGTTTGGAGTATGGCAGCGACACTTTGGAGCTCCACACCGATGCCATCGCCCCGGGATCAAATGTTTTACTCATCGATGAGGTCTTGGCCACTGGTGGAACGATTTGCGCCGCGATTGAACTGATACAACGCTCGAGCGCCAGCGTGGTCCATGTTTTGACACTTCTTGAAATTGCAGATTTATCAGGGCGCACGCTGATAAATCAACGCTTTCCCGGAACACAGATCACATCACTGGTAGCAACATAACGGTGCTTCTTCTCCAAATACAGGGCCTGAGGGCACTTGCAGCGATAGTAGTCACCCTATTTCACGCTCGATTTGTTCCGGGTGGCTTTATCGGTGTTGATATCTTCTACGTCATCTCCGGTTATCTCATCACTGGTCTGATTCTTCGAGAGATAGAGAACACTGGAGGCCTCAAGCTAGGCTCCTTCTATCGGCGCCGCATCAAGCGTCTTCTTCCTGCCTCGCTTTTTGTATTGATCTCAACAGCGATCCTTGGCTGGTTACTTCTGCCCGATATCACTCGCAGGGCTTTGGGGCGAGATCTTCTGGCGGCGGCGACCTATCTATCCAATTATCTCTTTGCTTGGTGGGAGAATGACTATCAAAATCTCAATGCAACGCCCTCACCATTCATCCATTATTGGTCTTTAGCGGTGGAGGAGCAGTTCTATCTCTTCTGGCCGATTTTCATCATCTTCCTGGCAAGAGGTGGCAGAGTAAGGATCCGCGCGGGAATTCTATTCATCACTATCTTCTCTCTTGCCCTCTCCATCTACCAAGTGCAAACTGCCCCCATTTGGGCCTTCTATTCCTTGTCAACACGGGCCTGGGAACTGGGTATAGGAGCACTTCTTCTCTTTATGCCGAAGGATTTCATTCGACATAGAGCTCTGCCTTGGATAGCCCTTACCTGTCTTGTATTTGCATCCTTCAACTACAACGATGGCACAGCATTTCCTGGCCTCAATGCCATCGCCCCAGTTCTTTCAACTGCCATTCTTATCGCCTCCATAGGACGTTGGCCACCGATTCTCAATGATCTGGCTAACAATAAGATCTCGCAGTGGCTCGGCAAAATCTCATATCCTCTATACCTCTGGCACTGGCCAGCACTTGTCCTACCAAGTGCTGCTCTTGGTAGACCTCTATCTATAATCGAGCGATGTGAGGCAATCGCCCTTACCGTTCTGCTGGCTCATCTAACCAATAAATACATCGAGGATCCCCTTCGATATGCCAAGATAAGCCCAAATAGGCTCTACAAGTACACGGCAGGTGCGACCAGTGCATCTATCGCTCTAGGCCTTGTAATCATCTCGACCTCCTCCACGATAATCACTACGAGAGGGCCAAATCCATATCGTTTTGATCTCACTCAAGTAATCGCAAAACCCGCGGTTTACGGTGATGACTGCCAGGTCAACTATGGGGAGGTGGAGTCAGGCTTATGCACCTATGGTGATGCAAAGTCAAAGACCACTATCGTTCTATATGGTGATTCTCACGCCTCACAATGGTTCCCGGCTCTAGAAGAGTTGGCTCGAGAACGGGATCTGAGGTTGATCTCCTTAACTAAATCAGCCTGCCCAGCAGTACATGCTCCGAGGCCAGATCAAGGAGCCTTCAAGGAAAGGCACTGTAAGAAATGGCGCGAGAATTCGCTGGCTCGAATCAAAGAGATAAAACCCCTGGCCGTAATAACGAGTAATTTTGCATATTTCACTCCACGAGCGAACTATTCTGATCGTGCGAAATGGTGGAGAGATGGTCAGCGTCAACTACTAGGCAATCTCCGAGGCAACACTGAATACATCATCTACATCAGTGATACTCCCCGGCCTAAATTGGACATTCCATCCTGCCTTGCAACACAACTTGAGATCACCTGTAATAACTCAAAGCCAACGCCTGTCAGAGTCATCTCAGGCTTTAGAACCATCGACCCATCTCCTTGGTTATGCAAGTCAACATGTCCAGCGATTGTCAATTCAACTGTTGCTTACAGAGATTCCTCACATATTTCAGTGCCCATGGCACTTGAGTTGATTCCACAACTTGAGCGCTCGCTCAAAAAAATAGGTCTGTTTCCCTAATAATGTGGCAGGATGGTGTTCATGGCTGAACTCATTTACTACTGTGGAACTATGGACAGTGGAAAATCAACACTCGCTCTTCAAACAGCTCATAATCACCAGAGTCGTGGACGTTCTGGTGTCATATTTACCAATAAGGATCGAGCTGGAATCGGTGTGATCTCATCTCGGCTTGGTCTATCTTCACCTGCGATTGAGGTGAATCCAGGGCTGGATCTTCATCGACATATCATCGAGCAGCTATCAGCAGGTGATCGCATCGATTACATTATCTGCGATGAGGCCCAATTCTATGAACGGGCGCAGATTGAGCAACTTGCCAAAATCGTTGATGGGCTGGGAATCGATGTATTTGCCTTCGGTATTTTGACAGATTTCCAAACTCTCCTATTCCCTGGATCAAGCCGTTTGATCGAGCTTGCCGATCGAGTGCACGCTCTTCAAGTTGAGGCTCTGTGTTGGTGTGGATCTCGAGCAACTCATAACGCCCGTACGAAAGATGGCGTGATGGTCGTTGAAGGAGAGCAAGTTGTGGTTGGAGATGTTTCTACGGGCGCAGAAATAGCCTATGAGGTGCTCTGTCGTCGCCACCATATGCGACAGGTCACTGCGCGCGCCTCACGAGCTGGGCACAACTCCTTGCAACCCTTGCCCTTTAAAGAGTAAGGGTTTACGAGAAAGCATTCACAATATCAGCGATAATCGGAGCTAGGGCCAATGCGGGTAGGAGATTTCCTACCGCGATAGTTTTTACATGAAGTAGTCGAAGCCCAATTCCAATCAACATAACACCACCAACGATTGTCATCGCATCAATTTGATAGGGCTGTAGTACCTGTCCCAGAATCAAGCCGATAACCGTCCAAAAACCCTGATAGATTCCAACTGGAATAATTGAAAGGGCTACTCCCCATCCTAAAGATGCGGCAAAAGCCATTGCGGCAAAAAAATCGAGTGTACTTTTTAGGAGTAGTTGATCAATTCCCGTGGACATCCCGTCACTGATTGAACCAAGGATGGCAAGAGGACCAATAGCAAAGAGTAAGGAGGCTGAGACGAAACCCTCAGCAAAGCCTGAATCACTCGATGCTCTAAAGCGTCTTCGCAGTCGCTCTCCGAGAAGATCGAGACGATCTTCTAATCGCAAAACAGAACCCAGGAGTCCACCAAGTAGAAGTGAGAAAAGAACAACTAACAGTGGCCATCCAGTAGGCAAAGCAGAGATGAAACTTTGAGACCACAGTGGGATGAGTGCTGATACCGCCCCCAATATAGTGACAAGACCCAATACGTCAGTGATGAGTGAGCGAAGCTTGCCACCGAGTCGATTTCCAAGAATCACACCAATTGTTGCTCCCCCTATGATTGCAACGAGATTGATCACCGTACCTACACCTGGGAACATCGTGAAAGATTAACGAGTAAGATGTGAACTTGCAATATGCAGTACAGTTCAAGTATGGCGTTTGATGCTTTTCAAGAGTTTCTTCGCCCCCACAAAACACTCCCGATTACCCCTTGGACCGCAACTGGTCGTTGGGATCTAGACCCTAAACGAACAGTGATTTTGTTTGTTGGCCTTTTCATCTTTGGGATCGGTGATGCATTCGTCATCCAGGGCAGTGTTGGTAATGCACCCTGGTCAGTACTAGCCCAAGGTGTCTCACGAAATCTTGATATCTCGATGGGATGGTCCACCTTTGCAATCAGTGTTCTAGTTCTGCTCGCTTGGATACCACTACGAGAGAGGCTTGGATTTGGAACCATTTCAAATGCAGTGATTATTGCAATCGCAATTCAAGTTGGAGTTGAGATAATTCCTGTGCAGGACTCATTTCTTCTGGGAGTTGGTTTCGCCCTTTTCGGCATTGCGCTCGTGGGTATTGGAACTGGGCTCTACATCACGTGTGGTCTTGGTCCAGGCCCGCGTGATGGTCTGATGACGGCTATCCATCATCGCTCTGGAGTTCGCATCGGACGAGTACGACTGGCGATTGAACTAAGTGTTGTGATCCTAGGGACGATTCTTGGCGGTAATGTAGGTGTTGGGACCCTGCTTTTCGCTCTCTTTGTCGGTCAATCAATTGCGATCTCTCTCGGTGTCGTTGCCCGCCTTACTCAAAAATAAGCGATAGCCTGAGGATATTCCCTGGCTGCTGTGCGGGTCGGTTCTTCGCACACGGGGTCGTAAACACCCCCGAAACCAAAACAGAAAGGGATAATCCATGCTTGACTCGTATTTTAAAATCACAGAACGTGGCTCCACGGTAGGCCGTGAGATTCGTGGAGGCGTCGTTACGTTTTTCACAATGGCCTACATCGTTGCCCTGAATCCTCTGATCATAGGACTGACAAAGGATGGAGATGGCAAGTTCCTTGGCGGTGGTGATGCACCAAATCTGGCGGCAGTTGCAGCTATGACCGCCTTGATGGCCGGAGTTTTAACGATTCTTATGGGAATGGTCGGAAATTACCCAATGGCTCTGGCCACTGGGCTCGGGCTCAACACATTTGTTGCCGTTGCGATTGCATCGCAGATGTCATGGGCAGATGCGATGGGTCTGGTCGTCATAGAGGGAATCATCATCACCATCCTTGTTTTGACGGGATTTAGGACTGCAGTTTTTAGAGCCGTTCCGGCGCAGTTAAAGATCGCAATCTCGGTAGGTATAGGTTTATTTATAGCCCTCATCGGTCTGGTCGATGCTGGATTCGTAAGACGAACAGGTGCGGGTCCTGTCCCTGTGACCCTTGGCGATAACGGAACTCTCGTCGGTTGGCCCATTGTGGTATTTGCATTCGGACTATTACTCATGATTGCTCTGATGGTAAAGAAGGTCAAGGGTGCTCTGTTAATTGGTATAGCTGTTGCCACAGTCTTTGCAATTGTTGTCGAATCAGCATTTAAAATTGGACCTTTATTTGATGGTGCCACTGGAAAGGTCAATCCGAAGGGATGGAATCTCAACGTTCCAACTGTCCCGAGTGATGTGATTGGAACCCCTGATTTCTCCCTCTTTGGTCAGTTCAATCTCTTGGGATCATTTGATCGTATTCCATTGGTTGCCGTCATTCTTCTCATCTTTACTCTGCTGCTCTCGGATTTCTTTGACACCGTTGGTACGGTCACAGCTATTGGTCATGAAGGAGGCCTCATCGATAAAGATGGGAATATTCCCAACAATGATCGGATCCTTCTCGTTGACTCCTTAGCCGCCGTTGGCGGCGGAGTTGGCAGCATCTCATCGAATACTAGCTACATTGAATCTGCGGCAGGAGTCGGTGAAGGAGCGCGGACAGGGCTTGCATCAATCGTCACAGGAGCTCTATTCCTGCTCACAACATTCCTATCTCCGCTCGTAGCGGTCATCCCCTATGAGGCTGCAACTCCTGCCCTGATTATCGTCGGCTTCCTGATGATGACTCAGATAAAGAGTATTGACTGGACCGATTATGGGGTCGCGATCCCATCCTTCCTAGCCATTATCTTGATGCCATTTACCTACAACATCTCGGTTGGAATTGGAGCCGCATTTGTCTCCTACGTCCTCATCCGATTGATTCAAGGCCGTCGTGGCGAGATTCATCCATTGATGCTTCTTGTCTCTGGTCTATTCATGATCTACTTCCTATCCTCTCCGATAAATATCTGGGTCGGATAAGAGTTAATCAAAAAAGACCCCCGGGATTCTCCGGGGGTCTTTTTTTACCACACAATCTCCCTTTGACCCTGAGTGCGCAATAGAGCATTACATGAAGAGAAAGGACGTGAACCAAAGAATCCCCGATGAGCCGAAAGAGGGCTGGGATGGGCCGAGGAGATTGTTAATTCAGATGCGAAATAGCTGGAGAGTTGCTGGGCATTTTTTCCCCAGAGAATGGCGATCACTGATCTAGAACCTAAAATACGAGCAATCTCATCTGTGATGACCTGCCATCCAATATTTGAATGGACTAATGAGGCACCAATCTCGCTCGTGAGCACACGATTGAGTAAGAGGACTCCTTGATCTGCCCATCCTGAGAGATCTCCATTTTCTTTTACAGTCGTCCCACAATCACGCGCTAACTCCTGGAAAATATTCCGTAGTGATACTGGTATGGGTTTTACTCTCCGCTCAACAGAGAAGGCAAGGCCGTTAGCATGACCCAGAGATGGATAAGGATCCTGTCCGATAATCACAACACGAATTTGATCTATTGGTGTATTGAGCGAACGTAGAACCTTAGAGTATTCGGGTGTTATTGGCCTTCTAAATACATATGCATCTATAGATTCAAAATTAGAACGAAGATTACTGAGATTTCTCTGCCATTCTGGGTGAAGCTGATCAAACAAGCTCATTTATTCTAGTGGAGCCATACGCGCTATGAACCGACCAGCATCACTGCTCACAACAATAGGAGTATCAAAGACTAGAGAAATATGCTCACTTGTGATCACTTGCTCAACCGGGCCCGACACAGCGATAAGACCCTTCTTCAAAAGAAGCGCATGCGTGGTGCCCACAGGGATCTCCTCAATGTGATGTGTCACCAAGACAGTGGCAGGAGCGAGAGGATCTTTTGAAAATTCCGCAAATCTTCTCAACAAATCCTCTCGTCCACCCACATCCAATCCAGCAGTCGGTTCATCAAGAAGGAGAAGCTCAGGATCTACCATCAGAGAACGCGCTATCTGTACTCTTTTTCTCTCACCTTCACTTAAAGTTCCATAGTGGCGCTCACCAAGTTGGCGAACGCCAAATGTCGTCAGGAGCGCGAGTGCTCGTGACTCATCCCATAGATCATAACTCTCGTTCCAGCGCCCAAGGATGGCGTATGCGGCCGTAAGAACGACATCTCGCACTAACTCCTCACCTGGAATCTCTTCGGCGACCATTGCAGCACAAAGACCTATGCGAGTGCGAAGTTCGAATACATCAACCTGCCCTAGCACTTTGTCCAAGATCCTCACAGAGCCGGTAGTTGGAAAGACTTTTGTCGCAAACAACTGCAACAGGGTTGTTTTCCCTGCACCGTTGGGACCAAGGATGACCCATCGCTCCCCAGCTGCGATGGAGAAATTGATCGGACCCAGAATCATCTGATCACCACGACGAACGGTTACATCGGTGATTTCAAGTACAGATGTGCCACTCATAGAGGAAAAAGATAGCCTGTCAGCGCCCTCAGAAAGGCTGGTAGGGCAATTACACAACGTGATTCGCGATAAACTCACCTTTGTTATGGCAAAGAGTATGGAAAATGAGATGTTTACTGGGCTGATCCTACTCAGCGGGATTGATGCACCTGGCATAACCGAATCCCTCTTTGCCACACTAGCACCGTTCTCCATCACAGTTCTTGATATCGAGCAGGTAGTAATAACAGATCGTTTGATATTAACCGTATTGATAGCGTTGAATCCTGTGCATCAAAAGGCAATCGAGGTTGATCTATCAGAATGTGCAGCACGGCTGGATGCGGATATAGCAACTCTATTTTCAACCTCAACCAACAAAGACATCGCATCAAAAAATGAACTCCTTCATGTAATTGTCTTGAGCAGCAAACTCCTTCCTTCAACGGTCATGGCTCTAGCGGCTGTAATCACAGGTTTAGGCGCAAATATCGAACGAATTACACGCCCCTCCTCAAATCCGATTACGGTGATCGAATTCATCGTTTCTGGTACCACTCAAAAAATACTCACCACCGCACTCTCACCCCTAGCATCAGAGTGTTCCATTGATATCGCAGTTCACAAGAGAGGTGCCCTAGGCTTTGCCAGAAAACTAGTCCAACTAGATGTTGACTCCACCCTTATTACTCAGGAAGTTATTGACCTTCTCGCGCTCAAGGCCGGTGTGGCCAGTGAGGTAGAGAAGATAACGAAGGCCGCTATGCGTGGTGAGCTAGATTTTGAGCAATCCCTGCGTAGTAGGGTCGAACTTCTTAAAGGCCTTCCAGTATCGGTTCTCACACAAGTACAAGATGAGTTAATCCTCACACCTGGAGCACAAAATCTTATCGGGACACTGCATCGTCTAGGACATTCTGTGAGTATCGTCTCTGGCGGATTCATCGATGTGATCGCACCCTTGATATCACGGCTTGGGATTTCCCATGTGCGGGCAAACAAACTCGGGATACGAGATGGGTTTCTTACTGGAGAGATCGAGGGACATGTAATCGATCGCGCGGCAAAGGCGCAGGCACTTCGAGAGTTCGCCGCTCTTGAATCAATACCCATGGAGCATACGGTTGCTATAGGAGATGGGGCTAACGACTTAGACATGATCGCCGCCGCCGGTTTTGGAATTGCATTCAATGCAAAGCCGGCCCTCAAGGCTATTGCAGATACCACTATAAGTTCGCCCTACCTAGACTCTGTCCTATATTTGCTGGGAATCACCCACGAGCAGGGCTAAAAACTCACCAAATTTACAATCTACATGCGTGAATATCGGTCACTAAAATTCCACGTGCCCCAATAGCCCATAACTCATCCATCACTCGATTAGTCTCTTTGCGCAGAACCATGGCGCGCACTGCAACCCAATCAGGCTTTTGTAAAGGTGAGATAGTTGGTGATTCTAATCCGGGTGTAATCACACATGCCATTTCAAGGTGTTTCTTCTCAATATCGTAGTCTAGTAAGACATATCGTCGGGCTGTGACTACTCCTTGTAGGCGGCGAATGAGCACCTGCGTATCAAAAGGGATATCCATACCGGTTCGCGAGATTAGGACGGCCTCAGAAACCAAGATTGGTTCAGCGAATATTTCAAGGCCCGCCTGCCGGAGTGTGTTTCCAGTACTCACGACATCAGCTATGAGATCAGCGACTCCAAGTCGCACACTGCTCTCGACTGCTCCATCTAGTCGCACTACATCGGCCGTGATTCCATGAGATTTAAGGTAAGAGGCGACTAAACCAGGGTAGGCAGTTGCAACCCGTTTGCCTGAGA
Source organism: Actinomycetota bacterium (assembly GCA_005800815.1). Classification (GTDB taxonomy): domain Bacteria; phylum Actinomycetota; class Actinomycetes; order Nanopelagicales; family Nanopelagicaceae; genus Planktophila. The sequence goes on along the minus strand of SYEK01000002.1, from coordinate 8,616 downwards.
TCTCTTTTAAGGACCAGGCCTGGCTTTGCGGGGCGGCAAAGCGGAAGGTTGAGGCTCCAAAATCAAGGGTGAGCAGTTCACTTGCCTTTGCACCAGAGTCAATCAACAGATCACGCCCTGTAATCCCGGCTTCAAGCTCGCCTGAACCTACATATAGTGCAATATCGCGTGGACGAAGATAGTAAAACTCAACATTATTTTCAGTATCTACTAAGACTAAGTCACGACTATCACTGCGCTGTTTATAGCCAGCCTCAGTGAGTATCGCTATGGATGCATCGGCTAATGAGCCTTTGTTAGGAATAGCGACACGTAACATATACCCTCGTTTCTCTCACAGATACCTGTAGATATCTGTTGGATTCAATCCACGTGCCAGCATCAATGTTTGTATTCGATAAATCAACTGACTGATCTCTTTGGCCAGTGCCTCATCTGACTCATACTCCCCTGCCAGCCACACTTCACCGGCCTCCTCCAGGATCTTCTTACCGATCTCATGAATACCCGCATCGACTGCGGCTACCGTGCCTGATCCCTCCTGGCGACTGGCAAGCCTCTGCGAGAGTTCGGCCCAAAGGTCGTCAAAGCTTTTCATCTGCAGATTTTACTACGAAGCCCAACAATTAGGTGCGCAATTAATAGTCTTGTCGAAAGACCCACAACGGTGTTTAGTCATGAGCAACTGATTGAGCCAATGTACGCAGTGAGGAGATCATCGAGGCTGGATCGTCGGCCCTAAAAACCGCGCTGCCTGCGACAAAGACGTTGGCACCTGCTTGTGCCGCCTCACAAATGGTCTCTGGTGAGATTCCTCCGTCGACTTGAAGCCAGATATCTCGCCCACCGATTATCGCTCGTGTTTTCCTTACTTTTTCCATCATTTCATGGATGAACTTCTGACCACCAAAGCCCGGCTCAACGGTCATGATTAAAAACATATCAACCTGATCGATAAAGCCTGCCGCATCCTCTATTGAGGTTCCAGGCTTTAGGGCTAATCCTGCTCGGGCACCTGCCTGTCGTATCGCACGCAAAGTTGCTGAAATGTCCTTTGTCGCCTCTGCATGGATTGTCACACTCTCACAACCGACCTCTGCATATGCAGGGGCAATCTGATCGACATCAGCAACCATTAGATGGGCATCGACCCCAATCGGGCAGGCCTTGATAATCGCAGAGGCAGAGTCAAAATCAAAGGTAAAATTCGGAACGAAGATATTATCCATAACATCTAAATGAATCAGATCAGATTGTTCCGCGATACGTGCAATCTCTGAATCAAGATGAGTCAGGTCTGCGTTAAGAATGCTTGGAGTTATCCGGATGCTCGAAGCCATGAGAAGATTCTAACTTTTTCTTCTATAGACGGCCAAGAACATCGCATCCGTCCCATGTCTATGTGTCCAGAGCGTCATCGCTCCATCACGTGTTGCATCCTTGAGCTCAAGGGGTAGATATGGTGAGACATCGACTAACTCCATCTGGGGATACTTTCGTGCGATATCCCTCATTTGGACCGATGTCTCGGCTAAATGCGGCGAACATGTAGCAAAACCAAGAATGCCCCCGATAGAAAGAGAACCTATTGCTGCATCGATGAGCTCACGCGCAAGATGAGTAAGCTCTCGCAGGTCTTGGGGTGTTCTGCGCCAACGAACCTCAGGTCGTCGGCGCAGCGCACCTAAGCCGGTACAGGGTGCATCTATCAAAATAGCATCAAAACTCTCGCCTAACTGTCCAATCTCTCGTCCATCACCAGTGAGTACGCGAGCACCATGGACAACACGACGGACCAAATCTGCGCGCACAATAGAGAGCTCGTTTGCAGTGAATGTGATCCCCCGCTGCGCGGCTATAGATGAGAGCAATGCAGCCTTTCCTCCAGGACCGGCACAGAGATCAAGCCATGAACCACCTTTGGCAATGGATGCAAAGACCGATGCGACAAGTTGCGAACCCTCATCTTGAACTCCAGCCAATCGATGACGTATCAGATCAAGCGAGCCGGGATAAGCCTTTAATCGGGCCCCGTACTCTGAGTACAGAGTTGGCTGAGCCCCTAAAGCGATCAGATCCTCTCTCGTTGAATAGCCTGGCCATGACACCAGAGTCGGTACAGCCGGAATATTGTTGAGTGCGAGCATGGCCTCGACTTGGTCCCAATCTTTGAGCAAATCATGATAGGCAGAGACAATCCATTGTGGGTGTGAGTATTGAATTGAGAGTCGTTCAAGAGGATCGGTCATTTTGGTGAGAGGAGAAAACCAATCATCAATTGATCTACGAGTCACGTTTCGAAGAAGAGCATTTACAAAACTAGCCTTTGACTCTCCGATACATTTGCGCGCAACTTCAACGGTTGCAGACACGGCTGCATGATCAGGAATGCGCATTTCGTGAATCTGATGTACGCCAAGGCGCGCAATATCGATAATCCCTGGATCAACCTCGTGCCAGGCTCGATCACTTACCTGTGCCAACAACCAATCATGCCTACCCTGCATCCGCAAGGTGCCATAGACCAACTCGGTGACCAGATTCCGATCTCGCTCGGGTAAAGTCGCTGATGCCAGCGCCTGCGGTAGGAGAAGATTCGAGTATCCATTGTTGCGATTAACCTCAGTAATGAGATCAAATGCCAACAAGCGAGAGGCATCTGGCCTTGGGAGTTTGGAACCAGCTCTTCGTGGCCTATCCAAGATAGGAACCTGATACTAAGCGCGCCCCTCTAGCCCAATCACTACCGTGCATCTCATTCTTGCCAGCAGGTATTACCGATAGAAGCGAGAGAGCACTGTGGTGGTGACAGCCCACCACAGGAGTACCATCAATAATTGATATCTCTCCTGGTGATAAATCTTGCAAGATCACTGCTGCCCGAGTGATTTTAAATACTGAGCTATCCCAGATGGTCCAAGCTCCAGGCGCGGGATGAAAGGCCCTTATCTTACGAGCAACCACGTGCGCATCCTCATGCCAATTGATCTGGGCCTCTAATTTTGAAATCTTAGGTGCTAGCGAAGAGATGCCTCTTTGGGCAATCGGCAGCACACCGGATTCAATGGCCAGGAGGGCCTTCTCAACTACTTGCGGACCCAGCAGTGAGAGCTCATCCATCAACTCAGAACTTCTCCACTGTGGATCTATCTTCAACTGCTCATGACTATAGATGGGGCCAGTGTCCATTCCTTTATCTAGGGCAAAAACTGTCACACCCGTGATTGGCTCACCATTTGCTATCGCTCTTTGAACTGGAGCCGCCCCACGATAGGCTGGCAAAAGAGAGAAATGAAGGTTAAGAAAGCCATAGCGAGGTAGTTTCAGAATCTCTTGAGGCAAGAGAACTCCATAACCAATCGTTAGTACACAATCCAGATCTTCAATGTTGCCTCTTAGATCGTCGTAGGAAATCGGCTTGATGAGATCAATCTCTGCTTTGTGTGCCCACTGGGCAACTGGGGATGATGAGAGTTTACGCCCGCGACCTGCAGGCCGATCAGGTTTTGTAAATACACGAATGAGCTCATAAGAAGAACTGTCTAACCAATGAAGCGTTGGTAGGGCGACATCTGGAGTAGCTGCTACCCCTAAACGCACTAGTTGCTCCGTCCGAGGATACTGTGTGGTGACTCCTTGATTGTGATCGTTCTGTTAGATGAATTAAACCAGTCAGACTCCCTGATCTGCTTCATCGCTAATTTTCGGTCATCCAGGCTCATTCGATCTATGAATAAAATCCCATCTAAATGATCTGTCTCATGTTGTATGGCACGAGCAAGCAACTGCGTTCCTTCAACCTCAATAGGCTCACCAAACATATTGAAACCACGTGCAAGAGCTCGAAATGCGCGAGGTGTGGGGAAACTCAGTTCGGGAAAGGAGAGGCAACCCTCATCATCGATTTCAATCTCCTGTGAAAGGACAAGAGAGGGGTTGATGAGATGGCCTAAAATATTATCGACGTGCCAGACAAATGCCCGCAGGGGTACCCCGATTTGAGGGGCGGCCAGTCCTGCCCCTGGAGCATTGAGCATGGTCTCTGTCAGATCTGAGATCAACGTGCGGATCTCTCTATCGAAGTCAACGACAGGAGAGGCAGGAGTAATTAACACCGGATCACCAAAATGACGAATTTCTTTCACGCTCATTGGCTCATACTATCAAAGGCTTAGAGGGAATATGGATTAACTCTAATTGATAGATACTCCTTCTTGGCGATACTGCGTCTGCGAGCCAATTCGTGTAAGAATGAAGTAACAGAGTTTGTATCCTGTGCATGGCAATACAACACAAGTTTTGCCCGCGAGTTTGCGAGCTCATTTGGTCCATAAATTTTCACCGATCCGGAGAGACGGTTATCAATTATCGCTTTACGAATTCCCGATGCCAAAGACGAAAACTCATTCACCGGACCTGTGATAACAAAACTAGTAACCGATGGCGGCAAGGCAACCTCCGCCCGCTCGGCTAACTCCCCTCGAATCATTGCTCCTGGATTCCATCTGATCAGTGAGGAGACGATGGGATGTGATTGCTCAATACACAGCAGCGCTACCCCCTTGGGATGAAGCATGGCACATGTCTCAAAAAACAATTCCCGGGCCCGCTCTTGTGCCCGAAGATCGGGGTGGGAGAAGAGCCGTAATCCCTCAAGAACCACAACGGCCGCATAGCCACCCTCGACCTGCGGCGCCGCTCCTGGTGTTGAAAGGACAAGTGCGCAGGGTGAGGAGTCAATCCGAGTTTTTATTACATCGCCAAAAGACAGGATGAGTGGATAACCTGAGAAGGCCCGTGAAATCTCTTCCGCAGAACGCTCAATACCTCGGCCGGCAAGGTATTGCTTTTTGCCTTTGCAGTAGGCACAAGACCACTCGGGGTAGGTTGAGTCACAGATCATGCAGGATGGGGCGGCTCCTCGTGAAGTGATTACTAAGCGAGCACCACACACACATATCGCAAGATTTCGACAATGCGCACATACAAGTGCATTCCCATATCCCTTACGAGGGGCCAGAAAGAGGACTGATCCCTTTGCTAGGGCACTTCGAATTTCTGAGAATATTCCACCAGGTAACAAAGCTCCATCATTAGATGAGAATGATTTGACATTCAGGCGATGTGATTTATTCACATAAGTCAATCTCTTACTATCAATAAGAGCAGAGAGCTCCAAACTAGGGACATAACCAGTGAATATGACATCTAGATCCTCTAGGGTTTGGCGCATACTGACAATATCTCGAACATTCCATCCTGGGCTCCTTTTTTCATAATGCTCATGAGAACTCTCTTTAAAAACCAATATTGTTGAAAGATCTGAAATAGGAGTGAAGACTGCACTACGGGCACCAAGAACAATCATTTTCTCTGCTCTCATAGCTCGCAAAAAGTTTTCATAACGAGTGGCACGAGATTGCCGACTATCCAATCGAATGAAAGGAAGATTTCTTCTACGCAAATCTTCACAGATAGATTCAATATCGCACTGATCAGGGGCAAGGATAAGGACTGAGCCACTGCGAACCGCATCAGCTGCAAGAGCTCCTAATTGCAGCGCCGGCGAGATCATTGGCTCGAAGGCAATAAATGAGTGGACACGTGTACTCTTCCTCACTGATTGGATCTTGTGCAATTGCACAAACTCTCTCTTATCAACACTTGCCGTCCGCGAAGGGATAGCTGCCTTAGCAATATCAAAGGGATTAGATAGCCATCGCCGTGCGACGAGTTCTATCAGCTTTAATGAAATATTCGTTGCCACAGCATGGACAGAGATAACTCTCGTGATTGGTTTGATGCTTCCAACAATCTGAGGCTTTTCCAATCGCTCAAGAATTATCGCCTCAACTTCACGACCATTAAATGGGACCTGTACTCGAACACCAATATCGATAATCTCGGAAAGGTGCGCTGGGACGAAATAGTCGTAAGGCTGATCGAGATGAAAAACGCCGCTGTCAACCCACACCCGTGCTACTGGTCTATCAAGGGCTGGTTGTGTTCTTTGAGCGATTGTCTGCGCCCTTAAGCGCAGGCGACCGGTCGTTGCCATGTACTACTTAATAGCGCGCGCAAGAAGATCGGCCCGATCTGTGCGTTCCCAAGCAAACTCTGGAAGTTCACGGCCAAAGTGCCCATATGCACTCGTGAGTTTATAGATTGGTCTCAAAAGATTGAGATCTCTAATGATCGCTGCAGGACGAAGATCAAAGACTGAGAGCACCGCATCTTGAATCTTTGCAACTGGGAATGCTTCAGTACCGAAGGTCTCTACAAAGAGGCCAACGGGCTGAGCTTTACCGATGGCATAGGCAACTTGTACTTCGCATCGTCGAGCTAGACCAGCAGCAACAACATTCTTGGCTACCCAGCGCATGGCATATGCCGCGGATCTATCTACCTTAGATGGATCCTTTCCGCTGAAGGCTCCCCCACCGTGGCGGGCCATTCCTCCGTATGTGTCGACGATGATCTTACGTCCCGTCAATCCCGCATCTCCCATCGGACCACCGATAACAAAGCGACCAGTAGGGTTTATCAAGGTCTTGAGATTTTTTCGAGGCAGATCTATGGTTGAAATAATTGGATCAATAACTGATTCAATGATTTCAGGAGTTAATTTCTTTACAACATCTATGTCGCCTGCATGCTGACTGGATATTACAACGGTATCAAGTGCCACTGCTCTATCACCATCGTATTCAATTGTTACTTGGGTTTTCCCATCCGGACGAAGGTAGGCCAGTTCGCCAGATTTTCGCACTTTGGATAGTTGTTGGGCTAATGCATGAGCCAACCAGATCGGTAATGGCATGAGCTCTTTCGTGTCATCGCAGGCATATCCAAACATCAATCCCTGATCTCCCGCGCCCTGTAGATCTAGAGGGTCGGCACCGGATGCGACACGGTGTTCGTAAGCGTCATCGACTCCCTGTGCAATATCCTGAGACTGGGCACCGATTGATATTGAGACCCCACAACTGTTTCCATCGAATCCCTTATCTGATGAGTCATATCCTATTTTCAGGACGGTATCGCGCACGATGGTATTGACATCGGCATATCCATTGGTTGTTACTTCTCCAGCGACGTGGACCTGTCCAGTCGTGATGAGAGTCTCAACGGCGACCCTACTCTTTGGATCCTGTGTCAAGAGTGAGTCGAGGACGGCATCAGAAATTGCATCTGCAATTTTGTCTGGATGACCCTCAGTCACTGACTCTGAGGTAAAAAGTCTCTTGGACATTAATTCAACCTAACTGCCGCAGGGCATGATCAAGGAGTAGATGTGCGAGAGCGTCTTTGGAGACTTCCTTGAGCGCTATTTCCTCACCAGTTCGTGTCAGAATTATACCCGATGTCGTCTCCTTTCCAAAGATTGCACCATCACTCACATCATTGACATAGATAATATCAAGACCCTTTGACTCTAATTTGACCCGAGCAGACGGAATCAAATCGCTGGTTTCGGCGGCAAAGCCGATCATTATTTGATTGGCCTTTTCTCCTGAGAGTTCGGCTAAGAGATCGGGATTTGGTTCGAGCTCTATTGAGGTATAAAGCGCCTTCTTTATCTTTCCGAGAGTGCTTCGAAGTGGCTTCGCATCGGCAACTGCAGCACACATAATCAGAATGTCACATGATGCAAACTCTTCGGCTAGTGCAAGACGCATCTGTGCGGTGCTCTCAACGTGATGTACAGCCAGGGTGCCCAAAGATGAGGTATCAAGATTTGCTGCCACAAGTTTGACCTCTGCCCCGCGCAAAGCTGCAGCTGCAGCCAGGGCAATAGATTGCTTGCCCGATGAGCGGTTGCCGATGAATCGCACGGCATCTATCGCCTCACGTGTTCCCCCACCTGAGATCAGAATTTTCTTTCCCTCTAGATCCCTTACATTCCCAGTGAACTCATCGAAGCGCTCAATTATTGAGGCGACTGCTGGGAATCTGCCCTGGCCAGAATCACTGCCAGTAAGGCGACCTATGTCGGGCTCCATGACAAGGAAACCCCTCGAACGTAGCGTTGCAACATTGGCTTTGGTTGCCACGTCATTCCACATCTGTGGGTGCATCGCCGGAACGATCATGATTGGCGCATTCGATGCAAGGATGAGATTTGTCAGCAGATCATCGGCACGACCCACCGCTATCCGCGCGATGAGATCGGCGGTTGCAGGGGCGATGAGAAAATAGGACGCTCGATTTGCAAGGGAGATGTGAGAGACCTCATGGCTATTCTCCCAAACCTGGGTTGCCACCGACCGACCTGAAAGCGCCTGCCACGTGGCCGCGCCGACGAAGTTTAATGAGGCCGGAGTAGGTACGACGGTAATCACATACCCACGGTCTTGAAGACGCCGCAGCAGCTCACAACTTTTGTAAGCAGCAATCCCGGCCCCGACTCCCAGTACGACCTCACGAGCTATGGACGGCATGAAGGTGGGGATATTTAGAGTGTTGGCTCGAGATTTTCTATCGTGAGAAGGCCCTCGTTGATCTCACGCAAAGCGATAGATAAGGGCTTTTCATGAACATGCGTCTCTACAAGTGGCCCAACATATTCGAGAAGACCCTCGCCAAGCTGTGAGTAGTAGGCTTTGATCTGACGTT
>SYEK01000037.1 GCA_005800815.1 Actinomycetota bacterium | reverse complement strand
GGCTTAGAAATGACCGTGGCAATTGCCGATGCTGGCGGTAACCTGGTGTCATTCGCACGCACTGAGCACGCATCGATGGCTGCCAAGGTTTGGACATAGAACTCGGATTCACCTACATAAGTGGGTTGTGAGGGACTCGAACCCCCGACCCAGGCATTAAGAGTGCCTTGCTCTACCAACTGAGCTAACAACCCGATACAAACGCGCGTTTTAAAACGCTTGAATGCAGAGGGAAACCTATCAGTATCCGAGGCCTTGCTGCACGCGTGTGCTCTTGCCAAACTAGGGCCATGAGCCGTTGGGAAATAAGGGTTGCCCTATCTCTGACTCTCTTTCTAGCTGGAAATATCTCTGGAGCAGAGGCGGCGCAGACAACAGTGGTAGATGCCATCGCCAAGATTGCAGTCAAAGGCAGGGCAGCCAAGACTGGATACTCCAGGGCACAATTCGGGCCGGCCTGGTCTGATGTTGATCGCAATGGCTGTGATACCCGCAACGATATTCTCAACCGAGATCTGAGTTCAATTATCTACAAGGTGAGCTCCAAAGACTGTGTCATTTTATCTGGGACATTGCTGGATCCATATTCGGGGGAGAGAATTGATTTTCTGCGTGGAAATACAACAAGCTCTGAGGTCCAGATTGATCATATCGTTGCACTATCAAATGCCTGGCAGACAGGTGCATTCAAGTTAACACTTGCCCAGAGGACCGCCTTTGCAAATGATCCTAATAATTTATTGGCCGTGAAGGGGAGATTGAATTCGCAGAAGGGTGATGGGGATGCCGCGACATGGCTACCACCGCAAAAGAGTTATAGGTGCGACTACGTGACAAAGCAGGTATTCATCAAGACAAAGTACGGTCTATGGCTTACCGCTCCAGAAAAAGAGGCGATGCTTCGAATACTCAAGACATGTCCAGGTAAAGCCTTGCCAACTGATTAATCTCCACGGTTTATTTGAGGCAAGATTGATAGGCCAGGGTCGTGTGAATCAAGAGTTTTTCAACTTATCGTGGGGTGAACGACGGGGCTCGAACCCGCGACATCCCGGACCACAACCGGGTGCTCTACCAGCTGAGCTACGTCCACCATGAGTACAGGAGTCTACCTTCTAGGCACGGGGAGCTGGGGCGAATACTGCGCTGCGGTAATAAGCCAGCTCTGCGATTGAGTCTTGGATATCTCCTAAGGCGCGGTGATTGCCTGTCTTGGCAGGGGCTTGGAAGTAGGCCTTGGGATACCAGCGGCGTGCTAGCTCTTTTATCGATGAGACATCAACTGTTCGATAGTGAAGAAAATCATTGAGAAGGGGCATATCACGGGCGATGAAGGAGCGATCAACGCTGACAGAGTTTCCAGCCAAAGGGGATTTACCCGGCTCTACCGCACATCCCAATAAATATGTAATAACTTTGAGTTCGGCCTCTAGAAGTGAGAGCCCTGCGGGAATCTCAGTAATCAACCCAGAGGCGGTGTGCATGGCGCGCACGTACTCGCTCATGCTAGATAGTCTCTCGGGGCTGGGGCATATGACGGCAGTGACTCCCTCATTGATTATCTGTAGATCAGAGTCGGTCACAAGGACGGCGATTTCAACGAGGGCATCCTTTTCAAGGGACAGGCCCGTCATCTCGCAGTCGATCCAGATCAGGTTGGGGGATGGGTCACTTGCGCTCATGATCGCAGTCTAACCCAGTGCCAGCCACCCAATGCATGGCAGGTGTTCATCGTGCGTTTACTCGCGTGGGGCTTTGTGTTCACCATCTCAGGGTTTCATGCACCATATCGAAGGCCTGCTTCTACCTCTGATTTGTCAACCAATAGGTTCTGAAAGGAACATAATGAATAATCTCTTGGGCAAAGCCGTACGAGGCTTTGTAGTAGTCGTGATGATTACCTCTGTTATCTCAGAGCCCTCACTTGCAGCTGGAAAAGAATATCCAGTAGGAAATCTCCTGGAGTGTGGATCACGTAATAAATTAGTCGATCACCAGGGTTTGCAGTATAAGTGCAGCATCTCAGGTGGTGGACTCAAGTGGAAGAAGACTGGTCTTAAGGCTGGAAGTACTACCACTGCTGGACCTGCCGTGGATCTTTCAAAGTTCAAAGATGTTACCGGCTCAATCGCAATTGATGGCTCAAGCACCGTCGGACCTCTCACGACGGTAGCGGCCGAAGCCTTCCAAAAGGCATCACAGACAAAGATCACCGTCGGAATTTCGGGTACTGGTGGTGGAGCTACCAAGTTCTGCAACGGTGAAATAGATATGGCAAATGCATCTGCGCCGTATAGTGCCACCCAGCGCGAACTTTGTGCCAAGAATAGGGTCAAATTTACAGAACTCCGTGTTGCAACCGATGCCCTCACCGTCGTGGTAAATCCTAAGAACTCCTGGGCACAGTGTCTGACAGTTGCCCAGCTCAAGAAAATTTGGGAGCCAGGAAGTAAGGTCAAATACTGGAACCAGGTTGATCCAACCTTCCCACGTATCATGATGCCCTTATTTGGCGCTGGTACCGACTCTGGAACATTCGAATACTTCACTGAGGTAATTAACGGCAAGCCTGCTCGCCGATCTCGGACCGACTACACACCAACCGAGGATGACAACGTCACAGTCAATGGTGTCAAGCGCTCAACTGGGGCACTGGGTTACTATGGACTCTCTTACTTCAAAGAGAACACGGATATAAATAAGGCCGTCCAGATAGATGGCGGTAAGGGCTGTGTCTCTCCAGGTCTTGAGGCTGTGCTTGCCGGTACGTATGTCCCACTCGCTCGCCCTCTCTTTGTCTATGTAAACGATGCAAAGGCCAAGAGCAACAAAGCTGTGCTACCTTTCCTAGAGTTCTATACTCTCCAGCTCGATGGGCTAGCAGAGAAGGCCAAGTTCCTTCCTTTGACAGCTCCTCAAAAGGTGGAATTAGATAAAGCAATAAAAGCTCTCAAAGGATAGTTTGGGTCACTCCGGATGCTTTCATAAATAGTGTAAGAGGAGATGTGGCGTGGGTGAAGTGAAAGTCGGACAGAGGTCCGTTGTTCTCTCACCCTCGCCCCATCTTGCTCGCAGACTACATGCTCAACGTGTGGCTCGCTACACAATGCTTCTGGCAACAACGGTGTCAATCATCGTCACACTAGGAATCGTTGCCTCTCTCTTTCCCACCGCTGTCCGAACTATCATTACCATAGGCTCTCAAATCATTGGAATCAGTTGGGCGCCTTTGTTCGAGCCACCCGAATATGGAATCCTTCCTCTGTTCACAGGCACCATTTTTATCGTTGTAATTGCGATGCTTGTGGCAGTTCCCGTTGGATTGGGAGCAGCAATCTTCCTCAGTGATTACGCCACTTTTAATCTTCGTCGGGTTGTCAAACCAATTCTTGAGATTCTTGCGGGAATCCCGACCGTAGTGTTAGGCCTTTTTGGACTCTACGTTATCAATCCGCTCTACGTCGAGAAGTATTGGCCGATTGGAGAGCCCCTTGCCTACTCTGGCCTTGGCGCCGGTTTGGTTACTGGAATTCTCATTGTGCCAATCATCGCATCCGTTGCCGATGACGCTCTCTCAGCCGTTCCCCGTGCGATGCGAGAGGCCGCCTACGCCCTGGGTGCCACACGTCGTGAGGTTGCCGCCAGAGTCGTCTTTAACGCCGGCCTTTCTGGGGTTGTAGCCGCGCTGATTCTCGCCTTCGCCCGTGCTTTTGGCGAGACGACAATCGCTCTTATGGTCGCTGGTAGCTTTCCTAAGTTCACGGCAAATCCGGGCGATCCGATGATGAGCCTTTCTGCCTTTATTGGCTTTGCAGGTATTGGGGATGCAGAGGTGGGATCAAGTGCCTACAACACCATCTTTCTCATTGGGGCCATTCTTTTTCTTGTCACCTTAATATTTAATGTCGTTGGCAATCGCATCATCTCCAAATACCGAGAGGTGTATGAGTAAAGATGTCACAGACAATCTCCCTCAAGGGCCGTCTCTCGGCCCGAAGGTCCTTCATCGATGGGACCTTTCGTCTCTTTCTTTACCTGAGTATCTTCATCTCCCTCGGAATGATCTTCTGGATCGTCAGTAGCCTTTGGAGCCAGGCGGGCTGGCTCCTATCATGGGACTTGCTTACTCAGTATCCCTCTTATGACATTGACAACGCCGGCTTTCAATCTCCATTAGTAGGCTCCTTGTGGGTCGTTGGTATAGCAACTCTCGTAGCCCTTCCTACTGGACTTCTCACCGCACTTTATCTCGAGGAGTTTGCAGGTAAGGGCAACAAGTTCTCACGGCTGATCGAGTTAAACATCCAAAACCTTGCTGGCGTTCCTGCCGTTGTCTTTGGTCTGATTGGATTAGCTTTTATCGTCCGTGGTTTTGTTAAATGGGGCTTCACAGTGGGCTCTGCAGCTGCGGTTATCGCGATGCTCATGCTCCCGGTGATCATCATCGTCTCGCGTGAGGCGATCCGGGCCGTCCCACCCTCTTATCGAGAGGGTGCACTCGCCCTTGGGGCCACACCGTGGCAGGCGGTCTGGAGATTGGTACTGCCCAGTGCGATCCCAGGGACTGCAACGGGCTCAATCTTGGCTGTATCTCGCGCCATCGGTGAGTCAGCTCCACTGCTTCTTCTTGGCGCACTCTCATTCGTAACCTTTAATCCGACTGGACTTGATAGTCCCTTCACCATCATGCCGCTCACAATCTTTAAATACGCCTCTGACTCTCGTGAGGAGTTCCAGATCTTGGCAAGTGCTGGAAGTCTAATTCTCATGGCCGTTCTCTTTGTATTAAATCTTATCGCTATTATTCTGCGTGATATCGCCACAAAGAAGCGAAATGTCTAATGAATTACAAACTGCAGCAACTCACACAGAGTCCCTCGGTAACAACCAAGGGAGCACCGAGCCAATGAATGAAGCCACGAGTGGTCCAAAAATCATTGATCCTGTCTTCACGTTGGAGGAGGTTTCTGTCTCTTATGGTAAGTATGTGGCTGTCACAGGTGTAAATCTGCAAATCCCTAGCAATGATATTACCGCCTTCATTGGTCCCTCCGGTTGCGGTAAGTCAACTCTTATTCGGACTTTGAATCGAACCAACGATCTCATCCCTGGCGCTTCGGTAGCTGGAAAGGTGATGTATCACGATGCAGATTTGTATGATTCAAAGGCAAGCGCGGTAGAGATACGTCGGCGTATCGGAATGGTCTTCCAAAAACCAAACCCATTCCCAAAATCCATCTATGAGAATGTCGCCTTTGGGCCAAAGGTAAATGGTCGGCCTAAGAAATCTGAGCTTGATGCGATAGTGGAGAAATCCCTTAGGGGCGCAGCTTTGTGGGATGAGGTAAAGGACAGACTTGGCGCCTCCGCCCTTGGTCTATCGGGTGGACAGCAACAGCGCCTGTGTATCGCTCGCTCACTAGCGGTTCAACCCGAGGTGATTTTGATGGATGAGCCATGCTCAGCCCTTGATCCAATTGCGACCCTGCGTATCGAGGAGTTGATGATGGAGCTCAAGAAGGAGTACACCATCGTGATTGTGACTCACAATATGCAACAGGCGGCTCGTGTGAGCACATATACCGCCTTCTTTGTGACCGAAGTAAACCCGCTTGGGGATCTTCGGACTGGAAAGCTAGTTGAGTACGATGAGACAAGGAAGATTTTTAGTACACCTTTAGATCCTCGCACGGAGGCTTACGTCACTGGAAAGATGGGCTAAGCAACTTCACTCTTTCATAGAGATCCCAGGGCAAAAAGGGTGGCCCTGGGTTCGCTTATGCCTTAAAACCAGAGCGTGTCATACCAGTATGCGCGCCTGGCAGGAATCGAACCTGCGACAACCTGCTTAGAAGGCAGGTGCTCTATCCGACTGAGCTACAGGCGCCCGTAGGGGTCGTGATGCACAGTCTACCGTTGCTTACCACTAAGGTTTCATCTCATGGCTGAGTTCATTTATACGATGAAGAAGGCGCGCAAGGCTCATGGTGAGAAAGTCATTCTCGATGATGTCACCCTTATGTTCTATCCCGGCGCCAAGATAGGTGTCGTTGGACCCAATGGTGCAGGTAAGTCCACCGTGCTACAGATCATGGCCGGGCTACAGCAGCCATCCAATGGAGAGGCCTACCTCACACCAGGTTTTAGCGTGGGCATCTTGTTGCAAGAGCCGGTTCTAAATGAGAGTAAAAACGTCATCGATAACGTCAAAGAGGGTGTTGCAGAGACCGTAGCGATGCTTGATCGCTTTAATGTAATCAGCGAAGAGCTGGCAAATCCAGATGCCGATTACGACAAGTTATTGGCTGAGATGGGGGATCTGCAAGAAAAATTGGATCACCGAAATGCATGGGAGTTAGATTCACAACTGGAGCAGGCGATGGATGCTCTGCGCTGTCCGCCCCCTGAGGCAGATGTCTCGGTCTTATCGGGTGGAGAGAAGCGACGTGTTGCACTCTGTAAACTCTTATTGCAGGCACCAGATCTCCTGCTCCTTGATGAGCCAACAAACCATCTCGATGCCGAATCCGTCCTATGGCTTGAGCAACATTTAAATAAGTATGTCGGCGCAGTCGTTGCAATCACCCACGATAGGTATTTTTTGGACAACGTTGCACAGTGGATTCTTGAGCTCGATCGTGGACGGGCCTATCCATATGAGGGTAACTACACCACTTATCTTGAGACTAAAGCGGCCAGACTCAAGGTTGAGGGCCAGAAGGATGCCAAGCGAGCAAAGCGATTGACTGAAGAGCTCGAGTGGGTGCGCCAGAATGCGAAGGGTCGCCAAGTAAAGTCAAAGGCCCGCCTTGCACGCTATGAGGAGATGGCCGCTGAGGCCGACAAGATGCGTAAACTCGATTTTGAAGAGATCCAGATCCCTCCAGGACCACGCCTGGGAAATGTCGTCATCGAAGTAGAAAATCTGGTCAAGGGCTTTGCTGATCGTGTACTAATAGATGGCCTCTCATTTACTCTGCCCCGTAACGGAATTGTTGGGGTTATTGGGCCCAACGGAGCTGGAAAGACGACGCTATTTAAGACAATCATGGGAATGGAGTCACCAGACTCTGGAGATGTGAAGATCGGTGAGACTGTGAAGATCTCATACGTGGATCAGTCACGAGGTGGAATCGATCCGAAGAAATCTCTGTGGGAGGTCGTATCTGATGGTCTTGATTTCATCAAGGTTGGAATGGTTGAGATGCCATCTCGGGCCTATGTCTCCTGCTTTGGCTTTAAGGGCCCAGATCAACAAAAGCCTGCCGGTATCTTGTCGGGTGGAGAGCGCAACCGTTTGAATTTGGCACTTACTCTCAAGCAAGGTGGCAATCTCTTGCTCCTTGATGAGCCAACCAATGATTTGGATGTTGAAACCCTTGGCTCTCTTGAGAACGCCCTGCTTGAATTTCCAGGCTGCGCCGTAGTGATCTCTCACGATCGCTGGTTCCTCGATCGTGTGGCCACCCATATCTTGGCCTATGAGGGTGATTCCAAGTGGTTCTGGTTTGAAGGAAACTTTGAGAGTTATGAGGAGAATAAAATCCAACGACTGGGAGCCGATGCCGCCCGTCCTCACCGTGTGACCTATAGAAAGTTGACTAGGTAGATGAAGTTCACGAACAAGCAGTATGTGCGCTGGGATGATCTAGATGCGATGGGCCATGTTAATCATGCTAAGTATCTAATCTATGCCCAAGAGGCGAGATTTGCGATGTTGGGTATCTTTAATATGGTGGTAGCCCGCGCTGAGGCAGACTACAAAGCACCTATCACAGAGGGCAATATCTTTATTGATGTCACCATGTGGGTCGAGTCAATCGGTAACTCCTCATTCATATTGGTCTATGAACTTTCAAATAATGGTGTTCTGTGCTCTCGCATTAAGACAGTGCAGGTATCGGTGAGTGAAGATACGAGGAGCTCTCGCCCATTGAGTAATCTTCAAAGAGAAGAGTTAAGTAAATATCTCGAGACGCGGTCATAATGTCAGAGTTGGGCTCACGTGCATCGCGCCCATGGTGGCGAGATGCTGTGACTTATCAGATCTATCCCCGCTCATTTGCCGATTCAAATGGTGATGGCATTGGCGATATCGAGGGCATCCGCTCACGTCTACCATATTTGAAAAAATTGGGTATAGATGCAATCTGGATCTCACCATGGTATCCATCACCACAGCATGATCATGGCTATGACGTCTCTGATTACATGGATATCGAACCTGATTATGGAACGTTGGCCGATGCCGATCTTTTAATCAAGCAGGCACATAATCTTGGAATCAAATTAATCATCGATATAGTCCCTAACCACACATCAAATGAACATAAGTGGTTTGTGCAGGCATTAGCTGCAAAGCCCGGTTCCTTAGAGCGCAATCGATATATCTTTCGAGATGGTAAGGGCCCCAATGGCGATCTCCCACCCAATAACTGGGAAGCGGTATTTGGTGGATGTGCTTGGGAGCGCGTCATTGAAGCCGATGGCAAGGCGGGGCAGTGGTACTTACATCTCTTCGCTATCGAACAGCCAGATCTGAATTGGGAGAACCCAGAGGTAATCTCACATATGGAGGATGTTCTCAAGTTCTGGCTAGATCGTGGGGTCGATGGATTTCGAATTGATGTCGCCCATGGAATGTTCAAGGAGGCTGGTCTGCCTGATGTTCGCACCGATCCAGAGGCGGTGATGCTTGGGACAGAGCACAAGCCATTTTGGGATCAGGAGGGAGTGCACGATATCTATCGTTCCTGGCGCGCGATCTTTGATTCATACCCGGGAGATCGCATGGCAGTAGCTGAGGCCTGGGTGAGCCCTGCATCTCGTATCGCTCGGTATGTGCGCCCTGATGAGTTACAGAACTCTTTTAACTTCGAGATGCTCACAACATTGTGGCAGGCCCAGCAGATTAGACAAAAGATCGATAACTCGATTCAGGCACTTGCAGAGGTTGGAGCACCGACCTCCTGGGTCTTTAACAATCACGATGTCGTGCGCTCGCTGGATCGTTTGGATCTGGGACTTACCAATCATGCAGATACGACCTTCTCTCGCCAAGGAGATGCTTCAGAGTTAAATATTGCCCGCGGAACTCTGCGTGCGCGCAGCGCGGCGTTGATGATGTTGGCCTTGCCGGGTGGGGCATATTTGTATCAAGGTGAAGAGTTGGCAGTTCCAGAGGTGCGCGATATCCCGCCCGATCGTCTAACCGATCCGCGTTGGAGGATGAGTGGTTTTCAAGATCGTGGCCGCGATGGATGTCGTGTCCCCATCCCTTGGACTTCTAGGCCTGCCGGTGCCTTTGGTTTTTCAAGTGATGATTCCTTAAGACCTGATCAAGCCTGGTTGCCACAATCTGATTGGTGGGGCAAGTACTCAGTTGATAGCCAAGATGGCATTGAAGGTTCAACTCTTTCTATGTATCGCCAAGCACTTGCTATCCGCAAAGCAGAGATAGGACTTGGTGATGGACCTATGGAGTGGATTCAAGCAGGTAAGGATATTGTCGCCTTCAAGCGTCCTGGAGATTTTGCCTGCTACATCAACTTTGGTTTGGCATTTGAGCTACCACGCAAGAGCGTGATACTGATATCAAGTGCTCCACTTTCAGGTCAGAGTTTGCCAACTGATACCGCGGTCTGGGTGCGTTTGATTAGCTAATGCCACACACTCAACACCAGCGGCGCGTGGTCAGAACTCTTGCAGCTGCCCAAGTATTCAACGGTGTGGGAGTCGCCGGCACAGTCGCTGTTGGCTCCCTCTTGGTTTCATCGATCACCAATTCACAGACTCTGGCAGGACTTGCTCAGACCAGTGGGGTCTTGGGAGCAGCCGCGCTTGCACTTCCCTTGGCGCGCTTGACTGCACGTGGGGGACGGCGCCTTGCACTCTCAGTGGGTCTTATCTGCGGCGTCATCGGATCCATCATTGCCATCATCGGTGGAGCCCAAAAGAATCTATTTTTTATGCTGGTTGGAACCTTTCTTGTCGGTGCGGCCTCAGCAGCTGGATATCAAGCCCGCTTTGCAGCGATCGACTTGGCCTGTGATCACACAAGGGCTCGGCAGTTATCTTTCGTCGTCTGGGGATCGACTATCGGCGCAGTTGCTGGGCCAAATCTGATGGAGCCTGCCGGTAATTTGGCTCACTCCTTCGGACTACCGCGCCTGGTTGGGCCTTACTTAGTCTCTGCGGTGAGCTTGCTCCTTGCAGCAGTGATTATCCTCATTTTTTTGCGCCCCGATCCATTCTTGACTGCACGAGGAGAGAAGAGCCTTGTATCGCAGAAAATATCGACCAAAGCCGCACTCTCACACATACGCTCCAATCCCACGGCATTATTTGCAATCTCTGCCATAGCCATTGGTCACCTTGCGATGGTCTCAGTGATGGTTATGACCCCGATTCACATGGCCCATGTCGATGTGACACTTCGTATCATCGGCCTGGTGATAAGTGTGCACATCTTGGGTATGTATGCATTCTCACCCTTAGTGGGTTCCCTCAGTGACCGATTAGGGGGTGTGCGTGTCATTCAGATCGGTCTTACCACTCTTCTGACCTCAACGATCGTCTCGGCTTTGGCAGCGGCCAAGGATGCACTCACCCTGGGTCTTGGCCTTTTCTTGCTTGGTTTAGGCTGGTCATGCACGTTGATCGCAGGCTCTGCACTGCTATCTGAGTCAATCTCACTTGAGATGCGCCCGGCATCACAAGGTGCCAGCGACCTAGTGATGAACTTATCTGGCGCAGGTGGTGGGGCTCTTGCAGGTGTGATCATTGGGACACTGAGTTATGGTGCTCTGTGCTTATGTGCTGCAATCCCAGTACTTGTACTCGGTGTCATCTCTCTACGCTTGGCTAAGATCTCCTCGTGAGTGATTTTTATGAGCAAGTCGGGGGTGAAAAGTTCTTCAGTGATCTGACCTCACAGTTTTATGCCCATGTCCTCATGGATCCTATTTTGCTCCCTATGTATCCTGATGATGATTTGAAGGGAGCGGCCCAGCGTCTGAAGATGTTCTTAGAGCAGTACTGGGGTGGACCAACGACGTATCAAGATAGCCGTGGTCATCCACGTCTGCGTATGCGCCATGCGAGATTTCATATTGATATGGCCGCTCGAGATGCTTGGCTGGGTGCGATGCACAAGGCTATTGAGGGTATGGATATGGATGTAACACTCAGAGCTCAATTGTGGAGCTATCTTGAGATGGCTGCAGATGGGATGCTCAATCAGCCAGATTGAGATTGATTTCCAACTTTTAGAATCTCTCCATTACGCAAATACCAGAGCGTTCCCTTCTTATCGCGCACAGTTGTGACACGCAAACCAACCCTTTCGACAACTCCTTGAACCTCTAAAACATCAACCCTGTCACCGACACCATATTGGTCCTCAACGAGCATGAAGATTCCAGATAGAATATCGCGCACCAGAGTCTGTGCTCCAAGGCCGAGGGCAACACCTAAGATTCCAGCCGATGCAATCAATGGCCCCAAGTTAAAGCCAAACTCACCGAGCACCATTGCAGTTGCGATGATCCAGATGAGTGCTTTCAAGGTGGCGGCTAGGACCCCACCGATGGTGCGAGCACGCTCTTTTTGTCGGGCAACGATGTTGCCAGGTCCTGGCACCAGATCGGCTGTGGCCAATCGATTCATCGCCTGCTCAATAGTGCGAGCACCAAAGCTTTGGGCCAAGATGGCCGTCACAAGGATGATGAGAACGCGAAGAGGCGTTCCGCTGAGCCAATCGATGAAGTTTTGGAGTGTTTCATTCATAGGGATATGACTGTAGCCAAATCTTTACCCAAATACCGCTGGGAAATACCTGCGGGGAGCCGTGTTGTGGGGCAGGATATGCCAATCGGCGCAGGCCATGCGCCAGATCGGGAGCGATGAATGTCGCGCACACTAGTTCTCAATGCCACCTACGAACCACTGGGTGTCATCACAGAGCGTCGCGCCCTGATCCTTGTCCTAAACCACCGTGCGACGATGATTGAGCAATCGGGTGAGGTGGTGCGCTTTTCTGGAGGCGAGCTGGATCTCCCATCGGTGATTCGATTGAATAAATTCGTTCGTATCCCATATCGACATGCCGTGCCCCTCTCTCGCCGTGCCATCTTTGCCCGTGATGGTGGGCGCTGCGTGTACTGCACCGCTCCTGCCACATCGATCGATCACGTCGTTCCCAGAAGTCGTGGGGGTGCTCACATTTGGGAGAACGTCGTATCGGCCTGCCATAAGTGCAATCACATCAAGGCCGATAGAAATTTAAAGGAGATGGGTTGGCGTCTGCGCCAACTTCCACGCGAGCCCACTGGGGCTGCATGGAGAATCCTTGGCACAGGTCGCACCGATGACTGCTGGCTGCAGTACCTACAGCCATTTGGTGTGGCAGCGGCGACTGCATAAATAAATTACACTCTCTCGTATGGATTACATCGCAGGTTCAGTCGAAGATGGAACTCTCGCCGGCCCGGGACTGAGCGCAGTTGAGACATTTGTGACTTTCCTAGTCATTCCCGGCTCGTTATTTTTCATCATCGCGGGGCTGACTTGGATCACCTCCTCTCCTCGCAAGAGAGACAGGGAGAGCGAGTTCTCAGTCACAACGATTAATTAGGCGCCCTCTGGACTCGTAAGGCGCGCACGAGCCCATCTTGGGCCTCTATAACCAATTTGCGCATCACGGCAGGGGCATCTTTACCCGTCGTATCTAACCAATCTCTCGTCTTATCAATCGTTGACTGTGAGAGGACCCATGTCGGATAAAGGCCAGAGACTACCTTTGCTGCGCCCTCATATGATTTGGAGGACCAGACATCAATGATGCACTCAAAGTAACGATCGATGTATGAGCTCAGGATCTCACGCTGTATGGGGCGCTGAAAACCTGCGACAAGTGCCGATCTGATCGATGTCTGGATATCTTCATTCACAATTTTCTTCCAGGCATACTCCTTGGCCTCGTGGGTCGGCATAGCAGCAATTGCAGTCTCAAAGAAGCAGTTACCACTTGTGGTGTTATCGCGCACGAGCTCGGCCTCGATCTCAGCCCTTTCAACGGCGCCCCGCTCAGTCAATGCGATGATGAAGAACCAGCGCTGGTCGGTATCGACGATCAGGCCGGGGGCAGAGCCATTGAGTAGAGCGCGTACCGATTGGATATGTGCAGGGGTCACTGCATTTTGTGCAAAGGCACGTGCAAATAAGAGCTGGAGATCACTTCCAGGGGATGCACTCTTTGTCAGTGCCTCTAATCCATTTGCTAACTTCAGACGCATGGCATCGCGCGCAGCATCAGTGCTATAAGCCTCAACCGATGTGTACATCTGAGAGAGCGTGATGCTTACGACGGCATCATCGTTTTCTCCAGGAATCCCTGCAAATGCGATATCCAAGAAATCATTGGATGAGATCTCACCATCGCGATGCATATCCCATACGGCGGCCCAACATAGTGCGCGTGTGAGTGGATCTGAGACCTTACCTAAGTGAGTCTTGAGTGTTGCCAGAGATCGTGGGTCAAAGCGAAGTTTTGCATAGGAGAGATCACGATCATTGATCAGCAACAGATCAGCAACCTTCTGACCTGCAAGCTCTGGGACAAGGGTGAGTGCACCTACAACATCGAGTTCGACCGATGTGCGCAGAGTGATCGCATCGCCAGCGATGTCATAGAGTCCAATAGCCAAACGATGGGGACGAAGCTCCCCTGAGCCCAGCGGAATCAGTGGGGGAGTCTGTGTGATAGCAACGGATGTATATGTATCGCCATCAATGAGCAGGGCTGGGCGCAGAGTATTGACTCCTGCAGTCTGTAGCCATGTGGCCGCCCACGAATCTAATGAGCGCCCGCTTGTGGCCTCTAACTGGTCAAAGAGATCTTTGAGAGTCGTGTTGGCGAATGCATGCTCTGCAAAGTACCTCTGGATTCCGGCAACGAAGTTCTCACGCCCGACGTGGGCAACTAGTTGTTGTAGGACCGATGCACCCTTGGCATAGGTGATCCCATCAAAGTTAGCGTTCACCGCCTCGATATCGACCATATCGGCGACGATGGGGTGGGTAGATGAGAGTTGATCCTGGCGATAGGCCCAGTTTTTGCGCTCGCTATTAAAGCCTGCCCAGCCACCTTTAAAGCGCGTGCCCTCAGCCATCGCAAGATATGCCATGAACTCGGCAAAGGATTCATTGAGCCAGAGATCATCCCACCAAGACATAGTGACCAAATCACCGAACCACATATGCGCCATCTCATGCAAAATAACGTTGGCACGAGACATATACATCTTCTCCGGTACGTGGCTGCGAAATACTAATAAATCTTCCCGGAAGGTCACCGCACCCGCGTTCTCCATGGCACCGAAGTTGAAGTCAACGACTGCAATCTGATCGTATTTATCAAAGGGATAGGCAAGGCCAAAGATATTCTCAAAGTAATCAAAGCCCTGCTTTGTCAGGAGAAAGACATCTTCTGGATCCAAATACTGCTCCATAGATTTACGGCAGTAGATTCCCAGAGGAATCTCCTTCTTACCCTTATACACATCATGTACATGGGCATATGGACCGGCAATGAGAGTGGCCAAATACATCGGAATCCGCGGAGTAGTGGTGAACTTCCAGAGTGTCTTATCACCGATACTCACTTGAGAGGCGACTGGATTATTGGAGATCGCCTGCCAGTGTCCTGGGGTCGTCACAGTGAGGGTAAAGGTCGCCTTCAAAGATGGCTGATCAAAGCATGGGAACATGTGGCGGATATATGCCGTTTCACCCTGTGAATAAAGATAGATCTCACCATCTGATGGATCTACTGAGCGCTGAAGACCCTCACCTGATTTGGAGTAAACACCCTCTATCTCAATCACAAGATGGTTCTGAGCAGTTAGGTTTGTAAGGAAGATTGATTGGCCATCAAAGGCAGATGTATCGATGGCCACACCATTTAAAGAGGCGGAGATGACACCTTGACCACAGGCATCGATAAAGGTCGAATAGCCAGGGGTAGAACATGAGAAAAAGACTTCTGATTGAGCATAGAAGCTATCTTCACCAGTTGTCACATCGAGGGTGACGTTATAGCTAGCAACGCTCAAGTGAGCCGCTCGCTCGCCCGCTTCCAAACGCGAGATATTGACTCCTGGCACGCATCACTCCTTTTGTAGGTCGCTATCCAACCATGAGATTGTTGCCTTATGGAACGCCCCTCGATTCGCAGTTACAGCATCCGTGGTACCCGAATCACTCAAGCCCAGCGAATCGCTAAGGGCTCGCTGCAGGAAACCTACGGGATTCGGGTGGAGAATAAAAAGTTGGATCTCCAGGCCGTATTTCCCGGAGCTGAAAAGATTATTGTGGAGATCGGTTTTGGCATGGGAGAGGCCACCGCAATCATTGCCACTGCATCTCCCCGCAATGCTTACATCGCAATCGACCTTCACCCCCCTGGAATCGGGAAATTACTATCGCGTATCCACGAGCAGGGCATCACGAACATCAGAGTCATCGAGGATGATGTTCATATCGTCCTACCTCATATGATTGAGGATGGCTCACTGGATGGAGTGCATCTTTTCTTCCCAGATCCTTGGCCGAAGGTTAAACATCATAAGCGGCGAATAGTCACGCCAGCGTTCCTTAATCTCATTGCCACAAAATTAAAGATAGGTGGTTACTTTCATCTGGCCACTGATTGGTTTGCCTATGCCCAAGCCATGCAGGCTGTATTTAGCCAATCAGGGCAGTTCAGCGGTGGTGTGATCGATAAACCTGACTGGCGTCCAGAGACTCGCTTTGAGGGGCAGGGAATCGACAAAGCCCACAGAGTCACCGACCTGCACTATCTTCGTACGTAGTTATCTTTGTGATGCGTCGGATATGACGCCCATCCTTGGTAAAAGCCGTCTCAAGGAAGGCATCAATGATGTCTATGCACTCTTTGATTGAGTGCATACGTCCACCGATTCCGACCACATTTGCATCGTTGTGCTCTCTTGCCAACCTCGCGGTTTCAGGGCTCCAGGCAAGGGCTGCACGCACACCCCTCACCTTGTTAGCCGCGATTTGCTCTCCATTTCCTGAGCCACCAAGAACGATTCCAAGTGATCCTGAATCAGCAACGGTTGCAATCGCCGTTGGAATACAAAAATCTGGATAATCATCGAGGGCATCGTATGTATGGGGTCCATGATCGGTGACGCTATGACCCTTGGTCTGCAGATGCTTTATCAATGCGGCCTTGAGCTCTAGCCCTGCATGGTCACTACCGATATGAATTCTCACAAGAACATCCTGCCATTAATGCAGGCAGGATGAAGAAAACCCGCCACATGATTACTCAGATGGCGGGTTTTCACCTAGAGGGGAATGTACAGAGAGTGGATGGTTATCCCTTCACGCCCTTGCCCTGTCTCGCATGACCTTTATGACCACCTTCTCCACGGACTGCATCAACTTTGGCAGTTACGTGGGCAGTCAGCTCTGACTTGAGTGCGCTTGCCCTGGCAGCACTCATCCTTCCAGCGCTAACAGAGGCATCGATTTTTGTTGTGAGCATCTCCACCACCGCAGCAATAAGTGCAGCTTTGTTCTCACCTGCAATCGATCCAAGAGTCTCACCTGCCTGAAGACGTGACTTGATTGTTTGGGCATCCAGACCAATGACTGATACAACTAGCGCCTTGCGCGCCTCATGCTTGGCCTTGCTTACCTCAGATTTTGGCTTGACTCCTGCTGCACTTGCACCAGTGAGAGAACCAAGGGAGAGAGCAAGGCTTGTTAGGGTAATTACTGCAATCTTTTTCTTTGATGAAATCATCATATTCGACCTCCTCTTTTCTCATCAGCAATAGCCTTGATGCTATTTGCTACTCGCACTACACCCTAAGAATCTGGTATTCATCATAACCCACTCTTAGAACTCCCTGTGAAAATCAGAAGTTCGGGCCTCAAATTATGGGGAATTCCCCTCACCAACCCCAGCAGAGGCATCAGGGCTGCCATATTTTTCATTCGAGACGTCTAATCAACACTCAGGAGTATTAATCCCCAAAAGGAAGAAAGGCCTCTAATGAATCTTCGCAGAAACCTTCTGGCACTCTCTCTCGTCCTTATTTTACTCACCCCTCACGCTAGCTTTGCTGCAGGGAAAAAATCCGTCACAAATAAGAGCGCAGGACGAGTGGTATCGGGGGTACCTAACACAATTCTTAGTGGAACTGGGGTCCCGACCAAATTGACTGGGATTGACGGTGATTTTTACATTGATTTAAAAAACGCGAATCTCTACGGCCCCAAGACGAAAGGTGCCTGGAAGATAGTTATTTCACTTCGAGCAGCTGAGTCAAAAAATATAGGAGTACCGAATGTAGGCGCAGATAGAGCCAAGGGTGATCGTGGTGAGCGGGGCTTCAGCGGTGACACCGGTTCAAAGGGTGCAACCGGTGATCAAGGTTTAACAGGAGCGACAGGTAGCCCTGGTGAAACAGGAGCAACGGGTGCAACTGGAGCAACGGGTGCAACTGGAGCAACGGGTGCAACTGGAGCAACGGGTGCAACAGGATTAACGGGTACAACAGGATTAACGGGTGCAACTGGAGCAACGGGTGCAACTGGAGCAACGGGTGCAACAGGATTGACCGGAGCAACGGGTGCAACAGGATTGACCGGAGCAACGGGTGCAACAGGATTGACCGGTGCTGCTGGCTCTAATGGTGCAACAGGCTC
>SYEK01000036.1 GCA_005800815.1 Actinomycetota bacterium | reverse complement strand
CAGGATCAAACTCTCCATAGAAAGTTTTTATCTGGCATAGAGACAAACAAACTAACGTTTATTTTGTCTTATTCCAAAGGAAATCAACGGGTATAACTTTTTACGGTCATACCTCATTGAAGTATTTGTTTTGCCGTGGGTATCTTTCAAAGATAAGTGCAGAGCACTCACTTCGCGCTATTTGAGCATGAAAAATAGAGCCACATATTGGCATTGACTTATGGCACGCTGTTGAGTTCTCAAGGTACGGATGCGCACTGGTCCTAGGAACTCTCCTAATTTCAGGGCAGACTGCCAAACGTAGTCCATGCTTCACGGCACGGTCAAACCGCACGGTGGAGTGGGCTACATGTGGGAATCGATGCTGTTCGGCCTTAATCGTCCGATTCACAGCAGGGACGTAACTATAACCCCAGGCCCGAAGAGGGTCAAATCGGACTTTTTGATCGTGGCCAAGAGGGCGATTTGAGCCACTGCAGTAGCGGGCCAGGCTCTTCTGACTCTTAGCCCATATGCGGGCAAGGAGCTACACCAGCTCCACAGCTGCCAAATCCCGCTTGCCCTTGCGCAAAATCGCATATTTACCGCATAGAAACTC
Organism: Actinomycetota bacterium; assembly: GCA_005800815.1. Lineage (GTDB taxonomy): Bacteria > Actinomycetota > Actinomycetes > Nanopelagicales > Nanopelagicaceae > Planktophila. The sequence goes on along the minus strand of SYEK01000036.1, from coordinate 74,686 downwards.
GTTTTTTGTCGGTGCCCAATCCTCACTGGTCACCTTCTCATTATTGAGATAGGCACCTCCATCTTTGACCACACGGCGTGCAGCTGATTTAGAGTCAACGATTCCAGTAGCTGCCAGAAGATCTACCCACGATGGAATGGCACCACCTCGCACAACTGTGGTGCGAGGAAGTTCTGCCAACGCACTGGCAAGAGTAGCCTCATCGAGTTTACTCAGATCGCCCTGACCAAAGAGTGCCTTGGCTGCAGCCTCCACACGAATAGTGGCCTCTGCCCCGTGTACAAGAGTTGTCAACTCACGCGCAAGTTCGCGATGGGCCTGACGCAATCCTGGATCTCTCTCATGAGATTGCCCCAGTTGGGTGATCTCCTCATGAGACTTAAATGAGAAGGCTTTGAGAAGGTTAATGACATCACCATCGGCAGAATTCAACCAAAACTGGAAAAAAGCATATGGCGAGGTCATGGAAGGATCGAGCCAGATGCTGCCACTGGCACTTTTACCAAATTTAGACCCGTCGCTTTTTGCAAGAAGCGGGACCGTTAGTGCGTGTGCCGATCCGGTTTCAACACGACGAATCAAATCAAGACCGGCGACGATATTACCCCATTGGTCTGAGCCGCCAATCTGCAGGGTGCAGTTGTTCCTCCGAAAGAGTTCGAGGTAGTCAAAGGACTGTAAAACCTGGTAGGAAAACTCTGTATATGAAATACCACCTGCTTGAAGCCGGGATGCCACCGAATCTTTTGCCAGCATTTGATTGACTGAGAAGTGTTTGCCAATATCCCGAAGGAACTCAATAGCACCCAATGCAGATGTCCAATCCAGGTTATTGACGACAAGGGCTGGATTTGTAGTGCTATCGAAATCTAGAAAAGCAGAGAGCTGCTTGCGAATAGATAACACCCAGGCTTCAACAACCTCATTACTATTGAGAGTTCGCTCGTCACTGCGTCCGCTGGGATCACCCACAAGACCGGTGGCTCCCCCCACTAATGCAATGGGGTGATGGCCAGCTAGCTGAAAGCGTCGAAGAACCAAGAGCACAACCAAGTTGCCCACGTGCAACGAGTGCGCCGTTGGATCAAAGCCTATGTAGGCGGTGATGGGCTTTTTCATCGCTTCAAGGAGCGCTTTTTCATCGGTGGACTGAGCCAGTAAGCCTCTCCAGCGCAGATCTTCAATCAGATTCATGCACTCATCATCTCTAAAAAGGTACTGGCCTTGCTGGCAATCGCACTGCGTTGCGCAGTATTTGCAGCAAGGGCGAGTTCAATCTGAGCCTTCACAAGTGATGGAGCAGTTCCTCCAGTACTCGTGCGTGATGCAAGAGCCCCCTGCACTGTGAGCCCAGAGCGCACTCCAGCGTCTAGGCCTTGGTGAATACCGAGAAACTCTTCATCGGTGAGCTCATGGAGTTGGCGGCTCGTAGATTCGCAGAGTGCAACACATGCACCTGCAGCCTCATGGGCTATCGCAAAAGGAATCTTTTTGCCCACCAAATAATCTGCTATCTCGGTGGCCAATGAGAAACCAAGAGGTGCAGATGCCGCCATTTTCCTGCGATCAAAATCAGTTGTTGCAATCATCCCAGTGAGGGCTGGAAGAAGGAGCAGCAGTGTATCGATGCTATCAAAGAGTGGCTCCTTGTCCTCCTGTAAATCCCGGTTATATGCGAAGGGTAAGCCCTTGAGCATCGTCAAAAGCGCCACAAGGTTGCCTGTAAGTCGTCCAGATTTTCCGCGAGCAAGTTCGGCAATATCGGGATTCTTCTTCTGAGGCATGATTGAAGATCCAGTTGCATAGGCATCTGAAATCTTCGCCCAACCAAACTCGGTAGAGGCCCAAAGTGTCCACTCCTCCCCTATTCGGGACAGGTGGACTCCAATGAGTGAGAAGATAAACAGGGCCTCGGCCACATAGTCACGATCGCTGACTGCATCGATACTATTTGCAAAACTTGAGTGGAAACCTAAACTTTTAGCAGTAGCTGCTGGATCAAGTGAGAGTGAGGAACCGCCCAAGGCTCCGGCACCTAATGAGCTCACCGATGCTCGGGTCAACCAATCATTGATGCGATCGAGATCGCGTGCAAGTGCATGGGCATGCTTTGCTAACTCATGAGCAAATGAGATGGGTTGTGCGTGTTGGATATGTGTGAAACCTGGTGCGGCATCGTTCACGTACTGCGCTGCCTTCTCTAAAAGCGCACTCTGCACATCGGCAATAAGTAGTGCAATCTCCAAGATATGATCGATGGCGAATAGACGCAGATCAGTCGTAACCTGATCATTGCGAGAGCGCCCTGCGCGAAGGGCTCCCCCGAGAGCTCCTAGTTTTTGACTCAGTCCACGCTCAAGCGCGCTATGCACATCCTCATCTGAGGAGATAGGCAAAAATCGATTGCTGGCAACCTCACTGGCTAACTCCCTCAACGCTGCTCTAATAGCGGTCGAATCCGGGCCAGAGAGAAGTTGAGCAGATTCTAGGTTATCCAAATGCGCAAGCGATGAGCGAATGTCATACGGTGCAAGGCGCCAATCAAAATCAATACTGCGCGAGAGTGCAAAGGTGGCATCGGCTGCGCCTTGTGAGAAGCGTCCACCCCAAAGAGCCATCTACGTATTCCCCACTTTTGATTGTGCGTATGCCCGCAATTCTTTCGCTAATTGAGCCCCACCCGTTGCTTTCTTGGAAACAAGAATAATCGTGTCGTCACCTGCGATGGTGCCGATTACTGAACTCAGATTGGCGTGGTCGAGGGAGCTAGCCAGAAACTGCGCCGCCCCTGGTGGAGTGTGAATGACGGCAAGGTTTGCGCTGTGTTCGACGGAGAGAATGAGCTTTGAGGGCATGGGTGCGACCCGTGCCAGTGCTTCATCACTTGATCCGGGAATCTTGTAGATTGATTCCCCTTTTTTTGTACGTGCTCGTATCGCTCCTATCTCCTCTAGGTCACGACTGGCAGTTGCCTGTGTGACAAGATAACCAGATTTTTTTAGAAGTACTACTAAATCGGATTGAGAATGAACGAGTCCAGATTCAATAAGGGAGATCACTTTTGCCCTACGTGCTGATGCGCTATTAGCTGACATGTGTCATCACCTTTTTAAAGATTGAAATAAAAGTACCGATCTGAGCAGGTGAGACGGTAAGTGCGGGGGCGATACGAATAGTCGTTGGGGTTGGCGCGTTGACTAGGACCCCAGCAGAGCGTAAATCCACCAAAACCTTCTGAGCAATTGGATTGGTGAGTTCAATTCCGATGAGTAGACCTGCCCCACGGATCTCATTGACACCCGGAATCAGGGCTATCTCTTGAAATAATCTCTTTTCGTGTTTTTTGACGGCGATCATCAAATTATTTTTTTCAATGTAATTAAGGATCGCAAGCCCTGCAGCGCATGTGATGGGGTTACCACCAAATGTAGAGCCATGATCTCCTGGTGCAAAAAGATAGGCAGATGCCCCACATGCAATCATCGCCGAGAGGGGTAGGCCACCGCCCAGCGCCTTGGCCAGAGTAATCACATCAGGTCGTATGCCTGAGTACTCATATCCAAACCAATCCCCTGTTCGAGCTATACCAGTCTGGACACAATCTGCAACCATGAGAGCTCCAGTTGCATCACAAATCTCTCGAACTCCAGCTAAATAATCTGGTGGCGGGACGATGACACCAGCCTCTCCCATAATCGGCTCGATAATGACCATCGCGGTTTTTTTATTGACCACTCGCCTCATCGCCTCAATATCGCCATAAGGAACGTGTTTGACACCCTTGAGAAGTGGCAAAAATGGTTCGCGCTTGGAGGGCTGACCCGTTAAGGACAGTGCTCCCATAGTGCGCCCATGGAATGCTCCTTGCGCTGCAACCATACGAGAGCGCCCCGTACGACGAGAGAGTTTAATCGCAGCCTCGACCGCCTCAGCCCCTGATTGAGCGAAGAATACTCGAGCATCGCTATCTCCACTCATCTCTTTAAGTTTTCCCGCGAGTGCGACCGCTTTAGGATGGGCGTAAAAGTTGCTGACATGGCCCAGTACAGATACCTGTTTAGTCACAGCCTTTACGATCACAGGATGTGCGTGCCCGAGGGCATTTGTCGCAATACCGCCAAGAAAATCCAAGTACTTTTTGCCATCGCTATCTACTACTACAAGACCTTTCCCGCTAACAAGGGCCAGTGATGGTGGACCATAGTTATTTTGCATTACCTGCGACCAGTTATCTAATACTCTGCCATCCTTCATGCATTCACCAACGTTCCGCCATGGCCGGCTAAGGCTTGCACAAAACTCTCTGGATCGGTGCCATCAATGATGCGCACAGCCTGTGCTCCTGCTGCGATAGCATCAAGTGTGGCCTGTACTTTTGGAGCCATCCCCTCTGCAAAACTCAACTTGATAGCCTCTAGCTCTCTAGCACTAATCTGCGATATCAGTGAAGTTGTGTCAGGCCAGTTTCGATAGATACCGGCTACATCTGTCATCACAATCAGAGCAGATGCATTCAATGCCGCTGCAATTGCTGCAGCGGCAAAATCTGCATTGACGTTGAGGCCAGTGATCAAATCCTCATCACTAGAAATCGGAGCGATTACAGGAACAATCTCTTTTTTGAGTAGTTCAAGAATTTGGGATGGATCAACTGATGTAATCTCCCCCACCAGTCCAAGATTGATCGGGCTGCCATCAATCAAAGTAGTGCGGCGTTTGGCGATAATCGTTGGATGGGTGCGAGCAGAAATCGCCTGCGCAGAGATCCCAGCCTTGCGCAGGCCTTCGGTAACGGCTGTTCCAACAAGGTTTACAAGTACGTCTTCGACAACATCGAATATCTCTTGACTCGTGACTCGAAATCCACCAATCCACCTACTTTCGATGCCGCGAGCTTGAAGTGCCAGATCGATCTGAGGCCCTCCCCCATGGACTATGACGATGTGTTCGCCCTGAGTCAGTGCTGCAGCAATAGCAGCAGCAAAACCTCCATTTTCATCCTTCATGGCATGTCCACCAAATTTTACGACAATCATGTTGAGTACGCTGAATTCTCTTGTACATAATCATGGGTTAGATCATTTGTTAGAACTGTTGCAGTTCCTAATCCCACCTTCAAATCGATCTCAATCCTTACTAAGGGATCTGAGAAGTCTACGAGTCTCTTATCCTGATCAGGGGTGCTATCGCTGCACACCCTGACACCATTGAGTTTGACATCAATAGTATTCGGATTCATCTCTGCATCGGCTGTACCAACGGCGGCAAGCACCCGTCCCCAGTTGGGATCGCCTCCAAATATTGCAGCCTTGAGAAGATTGTTGCGCGCACATGCCCGTGCTACCTTCAGCGCATCATCCTCACTCTTTGCATTGTTGACAGAGATCGATACTGTCTTTGTCGAGCCTTCTGCATCGGCTATCAGTTGGCCTGCTAAATCTGCGCAGATGTCCATGAGCGACGCTTCCAGGTCAGCATCACTAATTGAAATTTGAGATGCCCCTGAAGACATAAGTAAAACGGTGTCATTTGTTGATGTACAGCCATCGGAATCGATACGGTTAAAGGTTCGGTCTATCACACGAGAAAAAATCACCTGGGCAAAGGATGAAACCCTCGCATCTGTCATGACGACACAAAGCATCGTGGCAAGTGCAGGTGCTAACATCCCCGCACCTTTAGCGATTCCTGCAAAACAGATGCCCATATGCTCACGAGTTGAGATCTTGGGCACGGAGTCAGTAGTCATAATCGCACGAGCCGATGAGTCCAAACCCTCACTAGTCATAGTGGGTGCTATCACTCGTATGCCATCGATAATCTTTTGCATCGGCAGAAACTCACCAATTAGTCCCGTCGAACATACTATGACCTCACCAGATGAGATAGACAAGAGCTCACCTACGAGTTCAGCTGTGGCATGGGTGTCAGCAAAGCCCTGTGGCCCAGTGCATGCATTAGCTCCGCCGGAGTTAAGAACGACGGCGCGAACAAACCCGCCTTTGGCTACTTCTCTAGACCAGATGACGGGTGCTGCAACGATCTTGTTACGTGTAAAGACGGCAGCTGCCTCAAAGCGTGGACCCTGATTTTCAATCACCGTCAGATCCAACGCCCCCGAACTTTTGAGTCCTGCCGCAATCGATGCACTGCGAAAGCCGGAAGGAAGTTTCATGCTCCCAGCCCGTCTAGTGAGAGACCAGAGCCCTCATGAAAGCCACACATGAGGTTGGCATTTTGTATCGCTTGTCCGGCAGCGCCCTTTCCTAAATTATCGAGTGCCACCGAGACAATCAAGCGATTAGTGTGCGTATCTACGACGACCTGTATCTGGGTCTTATTGCTGCCAGTAAGAGATGCGCTCGATGGCATATATCCAGGTGAGAGCACATCAACAAAATACTCATCGTTGTAGGCAGTGGTATAGAGGGAATAGACCTCTTGCGTTGTAATAGATTTCGTCAGCCTTGCAGTGATAGTCGATAGAATTCCACGCGGCATCGGAGCTAGTATGGGAGTGAATGAGATTTTCACATTGCTGGCACACAGGGCTGAGAGAGCCTGTTCAATTTCTGGAGTATGTTGATGAACCCCTCCAAACTTATAGGAGGTCAGTGAGCCCATTACTTCACTAGCAATCAGATTTATCTTGGCACTGCGACCAGCCCCTGTTGTGCCAGATGCTGCAACCACTGTTATGTCATTCGTATCTATGACTGCAAGTGCTGGTACAGCTCCAAGGATAACTGAAGTCGCATAGCAGCCTGGATTGGCAACTCTTGATGCACTCTTGATTTCATTTCGCCCACCAGGTATCTCAGGGATGGCATAACACCATGTGCCTGCATGCTCGCTACCATAGTATTTCTTCCACTGATCCGCATCAGTGAGTCTAAAATCAGCACCTAGATCTACAATTTTGATTGTCTCAGGAATAGTAGAGACGAGCGCTCCCGATTGGCCATGAGGAAGTGCGATAAAGATTATCTCAAGAGCGGACATATCCAAGGAGTTCACGTCAATGAATGAGCGCCCTCTATAACTTGTCAACTGTGGGTGAATCGATGTTATGAGCTCGCCTGCATTGCTGTGGGCTGTGACTGCAACGACTTCAAAATGAGGATGAGTCGCTAACAATCTCAGGAGCTCTCCCCCTGCATATCCACTTCCACCTATTACGGCCGTTTTCATGAGTTGAGCCTACAAGAAAATCAATATTTATGCAAACTTATGCATATTTATGCGCTGCGAACCACTGCCCCGCACTCCGATGCCGCTCGTTCGGTTGCCGCCTGCCGTAAGGCAGAGACCTCATCTCCTGTGAGTGTCCTATCCGGACTTCGAAATGTCAGAGTGAAAGCTAGAGAGATCTTGCCATCTGCGAGCTTTTCATAGCGATCAAAGAGAGAGATGGATTCTAGTAGTGGTCCGGCCCCTTGGCGCAGTGCCCTCTCAACATCGCGGGCTAAGACACGATTATCAACGATCAGTGCAACATCTTGAATCGCTGCGGGCATAGCACCGAGTGCCCTCGCTTGCACCATCGCGCTATCAGGTAGTGCATCAAGGTTTACAACAAATGCCACTGCGCGAGGTGGGAGTGCGAAAGTACTGACCACTCCAGGATGAAGCTCACCAGCATGTGCAGCCGGCTTACCATCGATAATGAACTCAACACAGCGCCCTGGATGCCAAGGTGCAAAATCGCTGCGCTCTTGTACCCATGTCAAATGTGACAACTCTAGGATTCGCTCTACGTGGGCGATAGCATCATATAGATCAAATACTCGGGATTTTCCACGCCATGACTCACTCTCGACTTTTCCAGCAAGAATCGCACCAAGGTGCAGGTGTTGCACAGGGACTGATGAAAAGATCTGAGCAATCTCATCTTTTCCTGGTTTGTGTCCAAGTTGCGGGGAGATAGCAGGGATAAGTCTCTGTGAATTGCGGAAAATAGAGCCGATTTCAAAGATGGCAATATCTTTTGCGCCTCGTCCAATATTTCGCTGGGCAACAGCAGCAAGACCAGGTAGCAAATGAGTGCGCAGAACTGGATAATCCTCAGACATTGGATTAGCTAGACGATACGTTGATGCACGCTCACCCTCATAGCCCATAGATTCGATAATCGCATCACTTGTGAAAGGAAATGTCTGTACCTCTGATAGACCCTGGGCGGCAAGTGAGGCTGCGATAGCGCGTCTGCGTTTTTGGGCCACAGTGAGTGATGCCTGCTTTGGCCGTGGTGGCAGGATAGATGGAATGGCGTCGTAGCCGATCATGCGCGCAACTTCCTCAGCAAAATCTGCTGGCGCACTCAGATCCCAACGCCACGATGGTGGATCTACTGCAAAATCTGCAGCAACATCGCAGCCAAGGGTCGTGAGTATCTTCCTTATTGCATCGGTGCTGACCTTCATACCCAGTGTTCGGCAGATATAGTCGGGATCTAGTTCAACAATGGGGGCGAAGATTGGCACACCAGCACTCAAGCTTTGGATATGTAGCGCTCCCCCGAGCTCGATCAGGAGCTGGGCGCAACGAGCAGATGCAAATTCGGCCAGAGATGGATCAACGCTTCGCTCAAAGCGCCGTGATGCCTCGGTTGAGAGCTTGTGGCACCGGGAGTTTCTTGCGATAGCACTAGGGTCAAAGCGAACGGCCTCTACTGCCAAATCTGTCGTTGTATCTGTAATCTCTGAGTCACGCCCTCCCATAGTTCCAGCAAGTGCTAACAGATGCTTATCATCCATCACCATAAGATTATCGCTATCAATCTGGCGCTCTTGTCCGTCAAGGGTTGTAAATCTCTCGCTTTTAGATACATAGCCAATGGTCAGACTGCCTGAAATCTTTTTTGCATCAAATGCATGGAGAGGCTGGCCTAACTCGAGCATGACATAGTTTGTGATATCCACGGCTAATGAGATGGAGCGCATGCCCATCTTCTCAATACGACGTGTCATCCATAGAGGCCTCGGAGCTTTAGGGTTGAAATTACTCAATGTGCGCAGGTGAAAGGTGCTAGCCCCAGACTTGAGTACTGGTTTAATTCCGGTACCAGTATCTTTGAAAGTAAGCATCCGAAGTGCATCTACCGGATCGACATAGGCGACGTTGAGGGCGGCAGCAATTTCACGAGCTAAACCACGGATACTTAGTGCGTATCCTCGATCTGGATTGACGGCTATATCAAAGATAACGTCATTGATGAAGAGAGTCTCGCGTGCATCATCACCAACTGAGGCATGCCCAGGTGCAATAACGATGATGCCAGCATGTTCATCACTCAAGCCCAATTCGCGGGATGAGCAAATCATTCCATCACTGACTTTCCCGTATGTCTCTCGCCGCCCAATTTCAGCACCACCTGGCAACACCACACCTGGAAGTGCTACGACGACGAGATCACCAACTACAAAATTGGAAGCCCCGCAGATTATAAAGCGCGTCTTAGCCTGTCCGCAGTTTAGACCGACGTAACGAATGGGCTTTTTAAACTCAGTCATCTCCTCAATTGAGAGCACTTCTCCAATAACCAGTGAGCCCGTTAAATTTCGCCCTTGATAAATAATCTCCTCAACCTCGAAGCCCACACGAATAAATGCTTCGGCAATAGCCTCTGGGCTCAGAGATGAGGGAATGGCAGCAAACTCTTTGAGCCAGGATAAGGGCGCGCGCATCAAAGACCAATCCCAAATTGGCGTGTGAATCGAACATCACCCTCGACGATCTCATGCATGTCTGTTACACCATGTCTGACCATTAATGTGCGTTCGACTCCCATTCCAAATGCAAAACCTGAGTAAATCTGAGTATCTATTCCACAATTCTGTAAGACCTTTGGGTTTACCATCCCGCAGCCGCCCCATTCAATCCACTGGCCATTAAAGAAAACATCAACCTCTGCACTGGGCTCAGTGAAAGGAAAGAAAGATGGACGCAGACGAGTTATGACATCGGCGCCAAACATGGCTTGGGCAAAGTTTTCCAGAACTCCCTTGAGATGGGCCATAGTAATTGCGCGATCGACAACTAATCCCTCTACTTGATGAAAGACGGGACTATGAGTTGCATCCAACTCGTCGGCGCGAAATGTGCGTCCTGGTGAGATGATATAAATCGGAGGCTCTGATGTGAGCATTGTGCGAATCTGAACAGGTGATGTCTGGGTGCGAAGGACCATCCCGGATTCAAGTGGCTCTATAAAAAATGTATCCTGCATAGTTCTGGCGGGATGATCACCTGGAATATTCAGTGCATCAAAATTAAGCCATCCTGACTCCATCTCTGGGCCCTCTTGAACGCTGTAACCCTGATTGACAAAGAAATCACTAATCTCGTTCTTCATAATTGTGATTGGATGCAGGCCACCCTTATGAGATCGATTAGCCGGCAGAGTCACATCAACAATCTCATCGAGAAGAATCTTTGAATCACGCGCTGCCTCTAGAGTTGCTGTCGCATTTGCCAGTGCCGATGCGATAGCTGTCTTTGCATCTCCGATGATCTTTCCAAAGCTAGATTTCTCATCTGGTGTCATAGCACCAAGTCCGCGAGAGGCAAGGGCAACTGGAGATTTATCTCCTGCATGTGCAAGGCGCGCAACTTTGAGTTGGTCTAAATCCTGGGCCGCCTTGAAGGCGTTCTGGGCATCTGATACCCACCCTGCAACTTCTTTCTCACGCATGGGACGAGTCTATCGGGTCAAAGTTTAAGAAGTGCGCATATTTGAAAGGTGATACATGACAATCGATGCCGCCACTGAAAGATTGAGGCTTTCAGCCGAGCCAGTCATAGGAATAGTTACTGACTCGATATTTGGGATTGATTCTTCAATACTCAAGCCTCTAGCTTCGTTACCAAAGATTGCAAGGCAATCACTAGTTACAATGAAATCTTCTAATCGCTGCGTAGCATTTGCTATCAAGGTGAAAGCTTGTAAGGGCATGTTAGAAATTAGGGTAGATAACTCAACCGATTCAAAGATCGGAATATGCCAAAGCGAGCCAGCGGTGCTTCGAACGACTTTTGGTGAATACATATCAACGCTACCCGGTGATGTAATCACGGCATCCATTCCAAAGGCGTCGGCGGATCGAAGAATCGTTCCAGCATTACCTGGGTCTTGAACCTGTGATAAGTATATGAATCTGCGTCCACCGTTGAGTTTAATATCCTCAAGACGCTTGCGAGGGATACTACAAATTGCAAGAATTCCTTGAGGTGTGATGGTCTGTGACATTTCGCGCATGACATCATCACTGACATCAAAGATGGGAAGTCGGGAGAGATCAATAGTTTCATTTAATTTCAAGCGAGCTAACTGCGTCAGATACAGCGTTGTCATTCGAGGGCCATTGGGTGAATTTATTGCCTCACGAAAACACTGCATTCCCTCTGCTACAAACTCACCGGCTGATCGTCTTTCTTTTGCTCCACGAGAACCGATAAGAGCCTTAACTCGCGCGATATGTGGCGAGTTCAGGCTCTCAATCATTAGAGCGAGTTATCCGAGGAGGCTCTTACGAGCAAGATCCACAAGAGTTTTGAATGTTGTTGGATCGTTGGTTGCCAAATCAGAGAGTACGCGGCGATCTACTTCAACTCCTGCAGCTTTCAAACCCTGAATGAAACGATTATACGTAAGGCCATGTGAGCGACAACCGGCGTTGATACGCTGAATCCATAGGCGCCGAAAGTCACCTTTCTTGTCTTTGCGATCATTGAAGGCATAGACCATTGAATGAGTGACCTGCTCTTTCGCCTTTGTGAAAAGGCGTGAGCGCTGGCCACGATAACCACTTGCGCGTTCAAGGGTCGTGCGACGCTTCTTTGCAGCATGGACACCACGTTTTACTCTCATCTAATTCACAGTCCTTACTTCAAGCCAAGCATGCGCTTGGCCGTCATCGTTACGGTTGGTTTAGCTGATTGCTCGGTTGAGAGACGACGAGTTTGGCGTGAAGATTTATGCTCAAGCAAGTGACGCTTGCCAGCACGCTCGTGCATGATCTTTCCTGTGCCTGTGACCCGGAAAGTCTTCTTTGCTCCACTATGCGTTTTCATCTTTGGCATCTCTATGCTCCATCCCTTGTCTTGGCGGCTGCCTTAGCTATGGCTATACGAGCCGCCTTAGCCTCTGCAACTGCCTCTGTCTTCTTCTTTGTGGGTCCAATCACCATTGTCATATTTCTTCCCTCTTGCTTTGGGGCAAACTCGATGAATCCAAATTCTGCAATATCCGTTGCCAGACGTTGCAGCATCTTGTATCCAATCTCGGGTCGTGTCTGTTCACGGCCACGAAACTTCATCGTCACCTTCACCTTGTCGCCACCTTTTAAGAACTTCTCCACTTGATTACGTTTGGTTTCATAATCATGTGTTTCAATCTTCGGTGTCAACCGCACTTCCTTCACCACAATGTGGGTCTGGTTCTGCCGCGCCTCGCGTGCCTTCTGTGCGATTTCGTACTTATACTTTCCGAAATCCATGATCTTGCACACTGGTGGATTGGCCTCTGGGGCGATCTCGACTAAGTCCAGACCAACCTCATCGGCCATCCTCAACGCGGTATCGATATCTACGAGCCCTACCTGTTGACCGGTGTGTCCAATCAAGCGAATTTGAGGCGTACGTATTCGATCATTAATGCGTGGTTCTGTGCTGACTGTGTTCTCCCTCGGTCTGAGTAAAGCGCTTTGGTGTCGCAGCGCATTGCAAAAGAAAACCGCAAGGATAGAAGGTGCTCTTCATCCGACAAACCAGATCGCACAAATGTCGATTTAGGTGGGAGCGGTAACTCCTCTTGCAGTGAGCTGTTAGGCCACTGGTCTGGCCCAAGGCTACCTGAGCCCAAGCAAAGAGGGAAATCCTCGCCTTTTAGGCCCCCATCGCATGCAGGCCCCCATCGACATGGATGATCTCAGCGGTCGTTTTGGGAAACCAGTCCGATAACAAGGCGATCGCGGCTTTGGCAGCTGGGACTGGATCATTGACATCCCATGTAAGGGGAGAGCGCTCACTCCAAACTCTCTCAAAATCGGCGAAACCAGGGATAGATTTCGCCGCCATCGTGCGAATCGGACCTGCGGCGATTAAATTCACACGAATATTCGCAGCACCCAAATCTCGGGCGAGATAGCGTGATGTCGATTCAAGGGCCGCCTTTGCAACACCCATCCAGTCATATTGTGGCCAGGCAACTGATGCATCGAAATCTAGACCAACGACTGAGCCAGCACCGGGAAACAGAGGCCGAGCTGCCATCGTAAGTGCCTTGAGCGAGTAAGCAGAAATGTGAATCGCCGTAGCGACATCCTCCCACGATGTATTCAGGAAGTTTCCACCAAGAGCGGCCTCAGGTGCAAAACCGATGGAGTGAACCACGCCATCTAGACCATGCGGAAAGTATTCGCGCACTCTAGATTCTAGGGCTGCGAGATCTTCGGCATTGGTCACATCTAACTGCAAGACAGGAGCCGGTTTTGGGAGCCTGCCTGCGATTCGAGTTGTGAGAGAGAGAACGCGACCATATGAAGATAAGAGAACCTCTGCTCCCTGTTCTTGGGCCAGTCGTGCAATGTGAAATGCGATCGATGCATCGGTGAGTACACCGGTAACAAGTATCTTCTTCCCCTCTACAATTCCCATTTAATGGCCCATCCCCAATCCTCCATCAACTGGGATGACTGCCCCGGTGATGTAGGCGGCCTCGGGTGATGCGATGAATCTGACTACATCTGCAATCTCTGAGGCAGAGCAGAAGCGTCCAAGTGGAATTGATGATGAAATCTCTTTTCGCCGCTTTTCATCCAACTTTGATGTCATATCCGTCTCTACAAAGCCTGGAGCGATTACGTTGGAGGTGATCCCACGACTGCCAATTTCACGGGCGAATGAGCGGGCCATACCTACAAGCCCAGACTTGCTGGCAGCGTAATTGACTTGACCAGCTGCACCGGTAGCTGCCACCACTGAACCAACAAATATGAGACGCCCACGCTTGAGTTTGAGTAGGCCCATACTTGCCCGACGCGCGACCCGGAATGCACCGGTCAGATTCGCATCGATGACACTCTCGAAATCAGAGTCGAGCATGCGCATCACCAATCCATCCTTGGTTATCCCTGCATTTGCGACGATGATCTCTGGAATCCCCCACTGCGCCTCGATTGAATCAAAGGCCTCATCAACACTTTGAGTCGAAGTGACATCCATCAGCACGCTTTGAAGGCCCTCTGGTGCTGGGCCAGAGCGATAAGCGGCGACTACCGAATGTCCGTCGGCCTTGAGCGCGTGAGCTATCGCCAATCCAATGCCCCGATTTGCACCAGTGACTAAAGCAAGTGAGGCCATAAAGCCCAATCTACTGGCTACTCCAAAGTATTCAAAAGATGCAGCTCAAGATGGTGGGCAATAGGCTTAGGTCATGAGTGATGAGAGGGAAGTCTTTGATATCACCAGTGCACCACGATCGCTAAGTGCCGATCAATCTGGGCGCCAGAGGCGATACTTCCTCTCAATGATGATCCGGACAATCTGCTTTGTCCTCACAGTTATATTACCAAGCCCCTATCGCTGGATAGCTCTATTTGGCGCAGTCGTTCTCCCCTACTTTGCCGTTGTCATAGCAAACGCCGGGCGCGAGACTTTTATACCTGGGGCGCACGTGCGTGATGAGAAACCGAGAGCCATCTCATAAACTACAGTGAACTCCATGCAGCGCGAACCATGGGGACTGCTCAAATCTCTCCTGACTCTGACTCTCATATTTCTCTGCCTTTGGGCTGCACAATGGCAGTATCAGCGAGGCGTGGATCGACATGCACGTAACTCGGTCATTGAGAAACGTATCACTCTCCCTGCGATACCACTGAGAGAACTTGCTCTGGCCCCAGCCAGTGGGGAATGGCGCATGGTTACTACATCTGGCACATTTGATCGGCAACAACAGATTCTTCTTCGCAATAGATACTCTGAGGGCGTCTACGGTTTTGAGGTTTTGACCCTTTTTACTTCAACAGATAAGAAAACCTTCTGGGTAGATCGTGGCTGGGTGAAAGCGGGAAAGGATGCGACCAAGGCGCCCATTGTCATAGCTCCACCATCCCAAACCGTGTCGATAACAGGGCGGCTACGTTTGGACTCATCTCTTCCGCGTGGCTCATTCTTTGCCCTACCCTCCTCAGGCACGGCCTTAGTTGCACAGTTGAATGCTCAATCGCGTCTGCAAACACAGGGCTTCTATCTTGATCTGCTCAGTGGCTCTGAGGAAACTCTGACCCCTGTTGTCGGCGCGTCATTACCAGAGCTAAGTGATGGCCCCCATATGGCCTATGCACTTCAATGGATATTCTTTGCGGGCCTAATCCTTTATGGCCGATTATTGATTCGACGCACCCGTTAGATCTTGAAGGCTATAAAGATCGGCATAGAGACCACCCTTGGCAACTAACTCTTCATGGCTGCCACGTTCAACGATAGAGCCCGCATCAAGAACAAGGATCTGATCGGCATTCCTGACAGTGCTCAATCGGTGGGCAATGACGATACTGGTGCGCCCTTTGAGAGCGTTTTCAAGGGCCTTGTGAACGAGTGATTCATTCTCTGAATCTAGATGCGCAGTTGCCTCATCCAAAATCACCAAGGCGGGTGATTTAAGGAGTAATCGCGCGATAGCGAGTCGCTGTTTTTCTCCACCAGATAGTCGATGTCCTCGCTCACCCACCATGGTCTCTAGACCATTTGGCAAGGATTCAATGAGTTTCCAAATCTGTGCTGCCTCACATGCGGCCTGCATTTGAGCCTGCGTTGCATCGCTCTTGGCATAACGAAGGTTTGCCTCGATGGTTTCGTGGAAGAGATGGGCATCTTGCATCACCACCCCGATGCAATCGCGTAAGGAGCTAAGGGTCAAATCACGGATATCGTGTCCATCAACTGTGATTGCACCAGAAGTGACGTCGTATAGTCGAGGGATCAATGAACTTATCGTTGTCTTGCCGGCACCTGATGGTCCAACCAGGGCAGTTAGTGTTCCTGGAGCTGCAATGAAGGATAGATTCTTGAGAACCTCACCGCTGTCAATACTCTCAGGTCGCGCTGCAGATTCGAGTGAGGCCAAAGAGATCTCATTTGCCCGAGGGTAAGAAAAACTGACATTTTTGAACTCTATCTCTGGATTGCTTGCTTGATAGTTGAGGGCGCCATCGCGATCCTTGACCATAGGTTCAAGATCTAAGACCTCAAATACGCGTTCGAAGGAGACAAGTGATGTCATCACATCAAGGCGCACATTTGACAGAGCGGTCAGAGGTCCATATAAACGCACAAGAAGGGCGGTTATAGCCAGGAGAGTTCCTACCGTGACCCCCCCATTGATCGCTAGATGCCCACCGATTCCATAGGCAAAGGCAGTGGCGATCGCGGCCACACTCGTAAGGGCGATGAAGAATAAACGATTGAGCATGGCCATCTTGATCCCGATATCTGCAACACGTCTGGCTCGAGATCGAAAGTAATCATGCTCGCGGCTGGGACGACCATAGAGTGAGACAAGCAAGGCCCCTGAAACATTAAAGCGTTCAGTCATGGTGCTCGACATCTCGGCATTGACATTGAAAGACTCCCTCGTCAAAGACTGCAGTCTTCTACCTACCCATTTGGTAGGAATAAGAAATAGCGGCAGCAGCAGGAGAGAGAAAATCGTTATCTGCCATGACAGGATCATCATGGTGATTCCAACCAACACAAGCGAGACCACATTGCTGAGCAAGCCTGAGAGAGTGGCAGTAAAGGCCTGCTGGGCTCCCATGACATCTGAGTTGATACGTGAAATTAATGCACCTGTTTGGGTTCGAGTAAAGAATGCGATGGATTGGCGCTGGACGTGGGCAAAGACGAGTGATCTCAAATCGTAGATCAAACCCTCACCGATGCGCGATGAAAAGTAGCGCCCCACCATACTAACGGCAGCATCTGCTACTGCTATGAGTGCGACTAGAACAGCTAGCTGGGTGATCAGAGCGCCATTTTTTGGGATCACACCATCATCTATCAATCGCAGCAAGAGTAAGGGGGTGGCGACGATGAGAGCTGCATCGATCACAACGGTGACTAGAAAGATGCAGATGCTAGATCTATATGCTCGTGCGAGGGTGAGGATCCGTTTGATGGTCCCGGGTTTGATTCTCTGCTCTTTGACTGATGGGTCGGCTGTCATCGAGCGATGGGTCATCCAAATTGCCTGCATTGACATAGCGCTACCTTAGGCAGTAAGGGCTTAAACGGTGAATCCAAGCGCTCTTAATTGATCTCTCCCATCATCTGAGATTTTATCAGGCCCCCACGGTGGCATCCATACCCAATTAATCTTGACATCACTGGTCATACCCGCAAGCGCCGCGCGCGTCTGGTCCTCGATGACATCTTGTAAAGGACAGGCCGCCGAAGTCAGAGTCATATTGAGTACTGCGATATTGGCCTCATCCACCATGACATCGTAAATTAATCCAAGATCTACGACATTGATTCCAAGCTCTGGGTCCACTACATCTTTCATCGCCTCTGTCACATCATCTACGCTCGTTGTCATCTCTCTCTCCTTATTTCCTGGACTGGGCTTGAATCGCTGCATCTTTAAAGGCCATCCAGCCAAGAAGAGAACACTTGATCCGCCCTGGGAACTTTGAGACCCCGGCAAAGGCTATTGCATCCTCTAGAACTAACTCATCACCGGCCGAGGTTCCTTTGCTGGCCATGAGATCAGAGAAACTTTTGAGGATGATCGCAGCCTGATCAAGGGTCTTACCGGTCAATAGATCCGTCATTATCGAGACACTGGCCTGTGAAATAGAGCAGCCCTGGCCATCCCAGGTCAACTCACTGATTAAATCCCCCTCCAAATTGATATTGAGGATGATCTCATCACCACAACTGGCATTGACATGGCTGACCTGAGCGGCAAAGTTTGAACTTAGTCCCTTATGTTGTGGGTGTTTATAGTGATCCAAGATTACCTCTTGGTAGAGAGAGTCTAATTGCATCTAAAACCGCCCGAAATATTTCTTTGCTCCGACTATTGCATGAACGAGTGCATCACAATCACTCTCATCGTTATAGAGATAGAGAGATGCCCGAGTGCTGGCAGGCACATTCAAAGCCTTTGCCAAAGGCCACGCACAGTGATGACCGGTTCGCACCGCAACTCCCTGACTATCTAAATATTGACCCAAATCGTGGGGGTGGATATCTTGAACCATAAAAGAGATGGCGCCACCGCGCAAGTGAGTATCATTTGGACCGACTAGCTTTAAGCCCTCAATTTCCCTCATTGCCTCCAGCAAATAGGCGGTGAGGGCAACTTCATGCGAATGCACATTCTCCATCCCTATCTCTGAGAGATAGTTAAGGGCTGCACCCAAACCCACAGCTTGGGCCATATTGGGTACCCCGGCCTCAAATTTAGCTGGAGTCATAGCCCATGTTGCATCTGTCATCGTTACATACTCGATCATGGAGCCACCGAATAAAAATGGTGGTAGCTCATCGAGAAGATTCTTGCGTCCCCACAACACTCCTATTCCAGTTGGACCCAGTGTCTTATGGCCTGAAAAACTCAAGAAATCAATCTCAAGTGCTGCAACATCAACTGGCATATGTGGAACAGATTGACAGGCATCAAGGACAACAACTGCGCCCACAGCGTGAGCCCTGGCGACAATAGCCTCTAGCGGAATTATGGTCCCCAAAACATTTGATTGGTGAGTTAATGCGACTACCTTCGTATCGGCCGTTATCACAGAGTCGATAGCCGAGAGATCCAAACGACCTTCAGGGGTGACGCTAAACCAGCCCAACTCGGCACCAGTGCGAGCACAGAGTTGCTGCCAAGGGATCAGATTGGCATGGTGCTCCATCTCAGAGACCACAATACGATCCCCTGCTTTGAGGGCGAATCGATTTGTGCCTTCGGCATTGCCCATCGAGTAAGCAAGTAGATTGAGCGACTCAGTCGCATTTTTTGTGAAGATGATCTCATCAGAACCACCTGGTGCATTCAAAAACTTAGAAACTATAAGTCGGGCATTCTCATATGCATCGGTAGCCTCTTCAGCCAATTGATGAGCACCCCGATGAACAGCGGCATTATGAAACTTATAGAAACCACTCTCTGCTTCAATTACGGAGTGAGGCTTCTGACTTGTCGCCCCACTATCCAAATAAACAAGTTTTTTACCCTCGCGGACAGTACGCTCAAAGATCGGAAAATCTTGACGTATCAGAGCTGGGCTAAAACTCATTACTGCCTAGTTGCTCACATAATCTGCGTAGCCTTTTGTCTCTAACTTATCTGCTAAATCGGCGCCACCTTCTTCAACGATTCGACCATTTGAGAACACATGAACAAAATCAGGTTTGATGTATTGAAGAATTCGGGTGTAGTGCGTGATGAGTACGACACCTAGATTATTCTTGTCCTTTGCACGATTGACACCTTCAGAGACGATGCGTAAGGCATCCACATCCAAGCCCGAATCCGTCTCATCTAAAATCGCGATTTTGGGCTTCAACAGCTCAAGCTGCATGATCTCATGACGCTTTTTCTCACCACCAGAAAAACCCTCATTGACATTGCGAAAAGCAAAGGCTGGATCCATATTGAGAGCCTGCATGGCATCTTTGACCTCTCCCGTCCATGTGCGAAGTTTGGGCGCTTCACCACGAAGGGCCGTTGCAGCCGTGCGCAGGAAATTCGAGACCGAGACACCTGGGACTTCAACTGGGTACTGCATCGCTAGAAAGAGACCGGCCTTTGCACGCTCATCCACCGTCATATCAAGGACATCGGCTCCATCTAAGGTGACTGAGCCACCGACGATTGTGTACTTAGGATGGCCAGCGATTGAGTAGGCAAGGGTGGATTTACCAGAGCCATTTGGACCCATGATGGCATGTGTCTGTCCAGATTTGATAGTGAGATCTACGCCTTTGAGAATCTCAACGGCTCCGGCATCAGTATCGACTGATACCTTCAAATCACGAATTTCTAGAGTGCTCATATTTTCTTCCTTATCTATTAAATTTGGACCGTGACCGAGTTATCTTGGATACTTACTGGATAGGTTGCCAATGTGATATTTGCTGGAAGTGTGAGTGCCTGACCAGTGCGCAGATCAAACTCGGCGCCATGAAGCCAGCACTCTATTTTGAAGTCAAGGACATCACCCTCTGATAAAGATGCTTCAGAATGCGAACATGTGTCATCGATGGCAAAGACCTCATCGCCTATACGGACGACACAGATGCTCTTGCCATCTTTTTCAATTTTTACTGGCTTGCCAGAGACAAGTTGATTCAACTGAAGATCCGACATCTAGGCCCCAGCCTTCTCAAGCTCTGTATCGATACGAACCATCAGCCGGTTTATGATCTCTTCAATACCTATCTCAGTGATAATTTCGTTGAAAAATCCCCGAACCACCAGGCGCTTGGCATCTTCGAGTGAAATCCCCCTTGACATAAGATAGAAGAGCTGTTCATCATCAAAGCGTCCTGTGGTGCTTGCATGGCCCGCTCCGATGATCTCCCCAGTTTCAATCTCTAGGTTAGGTACTGAGTCGGCGCGAGCACCATCACTGAGAAGTAGGTTGCGATTGAGCTCATAAGTATCAGTGCCCTCAGCCGCGGCACGGATCAACACATCACCTATCCATACAGTATGTGCATCACGTCCAGTTAATGCTCCCTTGAAATTTACTCGTGACTTCGCATGAGGTACCGCATGATCCACATGGATACGATGTTCAAAGAACTGGCCGGCAGTTGCGAAGTAAACACCTAAGAGCTCGGCTGAACCTCCGGGGGATATGAATTCAACGGTCGGTAGAATCCGCACAAGATCTCCACCAACAGTGATGGTGATAGATTTGAATTGTGCATCCTTATCTATCACTGCGTGGTGACGGGCAGTGTAGACACTCGTGGACTCAAACTCTTGGAGTGTGATGAAGCTAAGACGAGATCCAGGAGCAAGTGCGATTTCAAGATCTTCGGCCAAAAGGCATGCACCTGTATTCTCCATAATCACAGTCGCAACGGCGTGAGCACCCAGGGATATTCGCACACGGGAATGCTCGGCGCTATCAAGGGCTGCACCTCTTCGCCCAAGGAGAATTGGCTCTGATATCTCAGAATTGGCTGCGATATGCAGATGAGAGACCTGAGGGGAGATACCTCGAATCCGCTCGATAATCACATCATCACTCGATGCCAAAGGCTCTAGGCTTTCAAGAGAAAAACTCACACCTGTGGCTAGATTGCCTCTGGAATAGAGCGAGGTGTGATTACCCAGAGAGGCTAGGCCATCATGTAAGCCTCGCAGGCGTTTGAGGGGGGTAAAACGCCATGCCTCTTCGCGCCCGGTGGGTGTGAGGTAATTAGTTGCAAGAAGAGACATTAACCAACTGCACCTTCCATTTGCAGCTCTATGAGCCGGTTGAGTTCGAGTGCATACTCCATTGGTAGTTCACGTGCAATTGGTTCGATGAACCCTCGCACGATCATGGCCATCGCCTCATCCTCTGTTAATCCACGCGACATCAGATAAAAGAGCTGATCATCACTGATCTTTGAGACCGTGGCCTCATGGCCCATGGAGACATCATCCTCGCGGATATCAACGTAGGGATATGTATCGGAGCGGGAAATCGTATCAACTAAGAGAGCATCACACTTCACGGTGTTCTTGGAGTGATGTGCACCTTCTTGAATCTGCACCAGACCACGATAAGAGGTACGCCCACCATTTCGTGCCACTGATTTTGAGATAACAGAGGATGATGTGTAAGGCGCGGCGTGGACCATCTTTGAGCCAGAGTCTTGATGCTGGCCCTCACCGGCAAAGGCCAGCGAGAGAGTCTCACCCTTTGAATGGGGTCCCATCAAAAATATTGCAGGGTATTTCATCGTCACTTTCGAACCGATATTGCCATCGACCCACTCCATGGTTGCACCCTCAGCACAAGTTGCCCGCTTGGTGACCAGGTTGTAGACATTATTGGACCAGTTTTGAATAGTGGTGTAACGAACTCGTGCACCTTTTTTCACAATGATCTCTACGACGGCTGAATGCAATGAATCTGATTTGTAGATTGGTGCGGTACACCCTTCTACATAATGGATGTAGGAGTCCTCATCTGCAATGATCAAGGTGCGCTCAAACTGACCCATATTCTCAGTGTTAATGCGGAAGTAGGCCTGTAACGGGATGTCCACATGGACACCCTTGGGAACATAAATAAATGAGCCGCCCGACCACACTGAGGTGTTCAGTGCTGCGAACTTGTTATCTCCAACTGGGATAACGGTAGCGAAATACTCCTTGAATAGCTCTGGATGCTCTTTCAAAGCCGTATCCGTATCTAAGAAAATTACACCCTGTGCAGCCAAATCCTCACGAATGGAGTGGTAGACGACCTCGGATTCATACTGGGCAGCCACGCCTGAGACAAGTCGCTGTTTTTCAGCCTCGGGAATGCCTAGGCGGTCATAAGTATTCTTGATCTCCTCTGGCAGGTCATCCCACGTTGCAGCCTGCTTCTCAGTTGAGCGAACAAAATACTTGATCGTATCGAAGAAGATTCCGGAGAGATCCGAGCCCCAATTTGGCATAGGCTTTTTTTCAAATAGAGATAGACCTTTCAAGCGCAGATCCAGCATCCACTGTGGCTCTGACTTCTTCAAAGAGATGTCACGAACGACATCTTCACTAATCCCCCGGCGCGCGTTGGTACCTGCCTCACTCTTATCCGACCAGCCGTATTCGTAGTTTCCCAGGCCCTCGAGCTCTGGATGTGCGATCGTCATGAACGTACCTTTCCTGTAGTTGATCTTTTTTGCGGTGTTGGGATAAATGTCGTGCACACACCATCGCCATGGGCGATAGTTGCAAGTCGTTGCACATGAGTTCCGAGCAGACGTGAGATCGCCTCAGTCTCTGCCTCACATAATTGAGGAAATTCCGATGCCACGTGAGCAATGGGACAGTGATGCTGACATAACTGCTCACCAATTGCATGTGATTGACTGCTGGCTGCATAGCCCTGAGCCGTCAGAAACTGTGCCAAGGCGGCTGTCTTTTTCGCACTCTTTGAGAGCAAGGGAGCCGCCTTTACCTCAATGTCACGTGCTCGGGCAGCGGCAAAGGATTGCACAGCATCTTGACCAACGTGCAGAGACATAAATTTCAAGGCAGATACCGCTAAATCATCGTATGAGTGCTCGAACTTCTCTCGACCTTGATCGGACATGAGAAAGACTTTTGATGGTCTCCCCCGCCCGCGAGAGATCGCTTTGTGCGCCTGTCGAGTCTGGAGTACACCATCGGCAACCAGGCAATCTAAATGCCGGCGCACTCCTGAGGCAGTGATGCTCAACCGCTCGGCCAAGGCGATTGCCGTAGAGGGGCCATTCTCCAAAATTGAGCGGGCGATGAGATCTCGGGTACGCCCATCCTCATGTGCCGGGCTTGGGGGGCTCTTGATTTTCACAACACTAGTGTGTCGTAATTCGACACCCTTAGCCACTCCAACTCCCCAGGATAGGGCTGAGCAATAGGGTTAGGACATGAGTCGAGCAGGGAAGTTGGCCAGGCGGGCTCTAGTCCCAACCTCGGCCCTGCTGCTCTTTATGCAGTCGGCGATCGTGGTAACCGGCGGCGCGGTGCGCCTGACTGGTTCGGGCCTTGGCTGCCCCACCTGGCCCGAGTGCACCCCTGGCTCCTATACCCCGGTGCCCAACCAGGCAGAGGGTCAGTTGCACGCTTGGATCGAATTTGGCAATCGCCTATTGACCTTTCTTCTGGTCATAGCTGCGATTGCAACATTAGTTGCAGTACTTAGATCAGGACGCAAAGACCTGCGCATCCTTGCAGTGGGACAGGTACTGGGAATCCTAGGTCAAGGAGTCTTGGGTGGAATAACCGTTTTGACCGGCCTGAATCCTCTGACCGTCGCGGCTCATTATTTACTATCGACCATTCTTATCGCAGCTGCAATCTCACTGTATTCGCGGCGTCGCTTACCTGCCATGAGGACAACCCCATCGCATCAAAGCGATCTCTTCTCGCGTGCGCATGTAAGCATTGCCGCACTTGTAGTAGTCCTGGGCACGATCGTGACAGGATCTGGGCCACATGCTGGAGACGCTGATTCACCCCGTCTAGATATATCAATACTTTATACCACGTTGATTCATGCGATCGCTGTGATACTTCTTCTTGTCATCTCAACCGCTTTTTATTTTTCATCTGCGACGAACAGCGAGACAAAGCGACTCTTATCCATATTTTTAACTCTTACGATTGTTCAGGGTATTATTGGCTCAATCCAGTATTTGCAAAAACTGCCAGAACTTCTTGTCGCCATACATCTTCTAGGAGCGGTATTGATCTGGATTGGTGCATGGAAGATCTGGTTGTCAGTTCAAAGGCAAGAGGTGAGTACGATCCAATGAGAGCACCAAAGGGGTGGAGTGAGCTCGATGAGCGGGCTATCGCCTACGCACGCGCTCTTGCCGCCGATGCGGTGCAAAACGTGGGAAATGGTCACCCAGGAACTGCAATGTCCCTTGCCCCGGCGGCATACCTGCTCTTTCAACATCACTTGGTACATGATCCAACTGATCCGAGCTGGCTTGGACGCGACAGATTTATTCTCTCTTGTGGACACTCCTCTCTAACCTTGTATACCCAACTCTTTTATAGTGGCTATGGCTTAGAGATGGCCGATTTAAGGAGTTTTAGGACTTGGGGCTCTCTTACTCCGGGCCATCCTGAATTCGCACATACCGCAGGGGTTGAGATGACTACCGGTCCCCTTGGACAAGGCTTAGCAACTGCCGTGGGAATGGCGATGGCAACCCGCTTTGAAAGAGGTCTATTTGATCCCGAGAGTACGCAGGGAGCTTCGATTTTTGATCACAATATCTGGGTCATCTGCTCTGATGGAGATCTGCAGGAGGGGGTCAGTGCCGAAGCATCATCTTTGGCTGGGACTCAGCAGTTAGGCAATCTCAAAGTGATTTATGATGATAATCAAATCTCCATTGAAGGTGACACACACAACTCTTTCACCGAAGATGTAGCTATGCGCTATCGCGCCTATGGCTGGCATGTGATTGATCTCCCGGCTACTAGGGATGGAAATATTGATATCGCTGCCCTCAACGAGGCTATGGAAGGTGCAAAAAGCCAGAGAGAGCGACCAACTCTCATTCGCCTTAAGACGGTGATTGCATGGCCAGCGCCAAAACTTCGGGGTACGGGGAAATCTCATGGCTCTGCATTAGGTGATGATGAGGTTGCTGCGACGAAGCTTGTCTTGGGCTTGGATCCCTCCGAGAGATTTGCGATGCCTACAGATGTCCTTGCCCACGTCCGCAAAGTCAAAGAGCGTGGTGCTTTGGCACGCTCACAATGGGAGCACAAGTTCACTCTTTGGAAGCAGAACAATCCATCTACTGCCATTCTCTTGCAGAGAGTGCGGACTCGATCCCTTCCGGATAATTGGGATAGAGATCTTCCATCGTTTGCACCTGGAAAGGACATTGCCACGCGTGCTGCATCAGGAGATGTGATAAACGCACTTGCCCGGGTGCTGCCCGAACTATGGGGTGGTTCGGCAGATCTAGCCGGTTCAAATAATACAAGCATCGAAGGTGCTCGTTCATTTCTTCCAGGCACAAGTTCGATCGCCGGAGCCGATCCTTATGGACGAGTCATTCACTTTGGAATCCGGGAGCATGCTATGGGCTCAATACTCAATGGAATCACTCTCCATGGCCTTACGAGAGTATTCGGTGGGACCTTTGCAGTCTTTAGTGATTACATGCGCCCCGCCGTGCGACTTGCCGCACTTATGAAAATCCCCGCGACTTATATTTGGACACATGATTCAATCGGTGTTGGTGAAGATGGACCTACTCATCAACCCATCGAGCACTTTGCGGCACTGAGGGCGATCCCAGGTCTAGATGTCATACGACCCGGTGATGCGAACGAAGTGGTAGTGGCATGGACAGAGATGATCATCCGAGATCGCACCGCTAGCATCTTGCTCTCTCGCCAGGGCCTGCCAGTGCTGGATCGAGGATCCTGTGCCTCAGCAAGTGGTGTGGCACGAGGTGCATATGTCATCAAAGATGCAGATAATCCGATGGCTATTCTCATCGCGACCGGATCAGAACTCTCGCTAGCTTTAGATGTTCAGGATGCACTAGCCACTGAGGCAATCAATGTTCGAGTTGTGAGCGCTCCATGTTTAGAGTGGTTTGCCGAACAAGATGAGACTTATAAAAACTCTGTGCTACCAGCCTCGATTCCATTAAAGGTCAGTATCGAAGCTGGTATTGCTCAAGGTTGGCGCGAGATTGTCGGGGACGGGGGTCTGTGTATCAGCCTTGAGCACTATGGCGCCTCAGCCGATGCCAAGCGCCTCTTCACGGAGTTTGGCTTTAGCGTAGATGCGATCACTGCGCGTATCAAGGCAGCACTGGCATGAGCACCCAAGATGTCAGTAGGAGTGGAACCTCGATCTGGCTTGATGATTTCTCCCGAGCCAAGATCACTGGAGATGACAAGCACTCGCTCCCGTCACGAATCGCTCATGATAACGTCGTTGGAGTAACTACCAATCCAAGTATCTTTGCCGCAGCGATATCAGGGGCTCAGGAGTATTCATCCGATATTTCAAAGATGCGAGATTTGAGCGCTGATGAGTGCGTGAAGAGATTGACTACCGATGATGTTCGCCATGCTTGTGATCTATTCAAAGATATCTATACATCGAGTAAGGGCATCGATGGTCGGGTCAGCATCGAAGTCGACCCCCGCTTGGCACATGATACGCAGGCAACTATCGCCTCTGGCACAGAGTTATGGGCCATCATCGGTCGCCCAAATCTTATGATCAAGGTCCCGGCAACGATTGAGGGCCTACCAGCGATAACAGCACTGATTGCACAGGGAATCAGTGTCAATGTCACCTTGATCTTCTCAATCAAACGCTATGGAGCAGTCATTGATGCATATATGGCCGGAGTTGAGGCGACATCTAATCCATCGCACGTGCACTCTGTGGCATCTTTTTTTGTCAGCAGAATCGATTCAGCCGTTGATGCTCTTTTGAAAGAGAGTGCAAGTCAGGATGCGATGAGAATGCTTGGCAAGGCCGCTATCGCAAATGCTCATTTGGCTTACCAATTATTTGAGGAGAAGTTCTCGTCTCCTCGTTGGTCACAACAAACCAAGCGTGGTGCGCATAAGCAGCGTCCATTATGGGCCTCGACAGGGGTAAAAGATGTGACATATGACGACACTCGCTATGTCGTTGAGCTCACTGCGCCAGAGACTGTCAATACGATGCCACAGAAAACTTTAGATGCAATTATCGACCATGGGATAGTCCGAGGTGATGCCATCAGAGATAACTATGCCGATGCGATCGAAGTCTTCAAATCCCTTACGCAACTGAATATTTCTTTGGATGCAATCACCTCTGAATTAGAGCGTGATGGTGTTAAAAAATTCGCAGATGCCTGGGAAGAGCTCCTGTCATCCGTTCGCAGCGCACAGCGGCTATGACGCTTCTCTCTGGTAGATGCCTACCCAAAATCGACAGGGATGATCAGAGATACCTCACCCTGCTAGATCTGCATCGCCGTCTGGGGGCTAAGGATGCAACGATGTGGGGTCCCCGCGCTCAAGCCGAGGCATCGATGCGCATGAACTGGATCGATCTTCCCGAAAGCTCAAGGCAACTTCTGCCACAACTAGATGCTCTCTGTGCCAAACATCGAGAGAAAACCCGTGTCATTCTGTGTGGGATGGGAGGTTCATCCCTTGGCCCAGAAGTTATCGCACAAAGTTACAAACGTGAACTCTTTATCCTTGACTCTACCGACCCGAATTACATCGCACATGCGCTGGAGGGCGATCTGGCCAGCACTCTGGTTATCGTGAGTTCCAAGTCCGGTTCAACGATAGAGACCACATCCATGTTGGCATTATTTACAGACAGGCTCCTGGCCGTTGGACTTCTACCCACGCATCACTTAGTTGTTATCACCGATCCTGGCTCTGCACTTGATAAGGATGCACGTAGTAATGGACTCACTGTCATCAACGCAGATCCCAACGTGGGTGGGCGCTTCAGCGTTCTAGGAGCCTTTGGTCTGGTGCCTGCGGCATTGATCGGTATTGATGTCTCTATCCTGCTCGATAGTGCAAGTGAGACCAAGAAGAGTTTTCTTAAAGATCCAAGCCTTGTCGTTGATATGGCCTATGCAGTTGCCTTTCTTAGCACCCAGTATGTCAATCTCTGTGATGACAAGAGCGCTATGCCTGGCTTGAGTGATTGGATTGAACAACTTGTCGCAGAATCGACGGGTAAAGATGGGGTCGGTAAATTACCTGTAGTGATCGAGTCCATCGATCAGAGTTCTGGCTTCTGTATCGCCTTCTCAGGAGAGGCCGATTTAGTCATTTCTGCTGATCTGGCATCTCAGTTCATCATCTGGGAATGGGTAACTGCGCTGGTCTGTGCAGCCCTCAGCATCGACCCTTTCAATCAACCCAATGTCACCGAGGCGAAGGAGGCGACAGCGGCCCTACTGACTGGCTGGGCAGAAGGGGTCCCAACTCTGACACCGAGTGCAACTGATGAAAATATTCAGATTTTTGGAGATGGAGGATGCATACAAGAGGCCTTTGCCCTCTTCATTAAATCCATTCCACGTGATGGATATATTGCAGTGATGGCCTATTTGGATAGGCGAGATGATGCCAAGATCTCACAGATTCGTGCCCTTCTTTCAACCAAAAGCTCAAGACCTGTGACATTTGGATGGGGACCACGTCTATTGCACTCCACCGGACAGTTTCACAAGGGGGGTAGACACAACGGTGCCTTTCTTCAGATCACAGGTGATGTAGAAGAGGACGTTGATATCTCGGGCCAGAGTTATGGTTTCACCAGACTTATCGCCGCACAGGCCCTTGGAGATGGCCAGGCACTTAGCTCACGAAAATACCCGCTGCTACGACTGCATCTGAACAATCGAGCCACGGGTATAGACAGATTAATCTCGGCCCTTACATCCCTTTAATCATCCCCGCGCATTCTGCGTAGAGCCTCATCGAGCAAGCGCTCACCTTCGGCATCTGTGCGACGCTCTTTTACATAGGCAAGGTGAGTCTTATAAGGCTCATTTTTTATGGCACTAGGTGGATTTTTGCGATCGCGTCCGGCCGGTAGTCCACACTTTGGACAGTCCCACTCAGCTGGAATGACAACAGTCTCCTCAACGGCAAAGGATGGGCGCACCTCATGCTGATTGGCGCAGAAATATGAGACATAGGCACGCGCGATCGAATCTCCGCGCTCTGCCTCCCCCATTGGTCCTGCGCCCACTCTGCTTCCGCGAATTGCACTTGCCATGCATTACCCCTTTGTGAGATTGAAGTGGAGAGAAATTTATTTAAGGACCAGGCTAAGAGCCACGACGAGTGCGAACCAGAGGCCGCCAACGACGATAGTAATGCGATCAAGATTTCGCTCTACCACCGAGGAGCCACCATAGTTCGAGGAGATACCCCCACCGAAAAGATCCGAGAGTCCGCTGCCCTTGCCCTTATGGAGCAGGACGAGCAAGATCATCACAACGCTAGTGATGATGAGCAAGATTGAGAGAGTCAATTTCACGGTGGACGTTCTCCTTGATTTCCTAGAGGGACAGGATACCCTCAAAAAGGCGAGGGCCTTGACTTAGCCTTGCGCGTAGAACTTAACGATAGTGGCCAACTCCTGTGGATCTAGGCTCGCCCCACCTATCAAAGCGCCATCAACATCGGGCTGAGCCATCATCTCACCTACATTCGAGGATTTAACCGAGCCCCCATAGAGGATGCGCATCGCCTCTGAGGTTTGGGCAGAGGCGATATTTTCGATCTCTTCACGGATTGCCGCGCATACCTCCTGGGCATCCTCTGGAGTTGCCACCTTTCCTGTCCCAATCGCCCATACGGGCTCATATGCGATCACGATTTTTTTTAGTTCAGGTTTCGTCAAGGAATCAAGGCCTGCCCGAATCTGTCGTATGACATGACTGACATGAGCACCTGACTCGCGTACGGATAACTCTTCACCTACGCACATGATTGGCATCATCTCATGGGCAAGAGCCGCCTTCATCTTTCGATTAACAAGTGAGTCACTCTCACCATGGATTGCACGGCGCTCTGAGTGTCCCACCAACACATACGTGCAACCGAGCTTATGGAGCATTGAACCGGAGATATCCCCTGTGAATGCTCCACTTGCCTCAGGTGAGACATCTTGGGCACCGTAGGTCAAGCGCAAGCGATCGCCATCTACGAGGGTCTGGATGGAGCGGATATCGGTGAAGGGAGGGATGATAGCAACATCAACAGCGTCGTAGTCGGCATCACTGAGTGAGTAGACCAGCTTTTGAGCCACGGCAATGGCCTCTAGATGATTCAAGTTCATCTTCCAATTACCGGCCATCAGTGGTTTACGCATGAGTGCCTCCTTAAAACCCTAAAGCGCTCAGGCCAGGAAGTTCCTTGCCCTCTAGATACTCCAGTGATGCACCACCACCGGTAGAAATATAACCGAAGTCAGAGTCTGCAAAGCCAAGGGCTCTCACCGCCGCAGCCGAGTCTCCTCCCCCGACAACACAAATACCCGAAACTCTGGTCATAGCAGAGGCGACAACCTTTGTTCCATGCGAGAAATTAGCGAACTCAAAGACGCCCATCGGTCCGTTCCAAAAAACCGTTGCACATTTCTCGATCTCATTGGCAAAGCACGCCGCTGATATGGGACCGATATCAAGACCCATCTGATCAGGTGGAATAGCATCTGCAGATACGATGGTAGGAGGTGCATCTGCGCTAAATGTCGGGGCTATGACGATATCTGTCGGGAGCACAATCTTGACACCTCTTCTATGAGCCTTGGCAATCAATACCTTGACGACATCGATCATCTCTGGTTCGAGCAAGGAGGTGCCAATCCGATGCCCCTGTGCTGCAAGAAATGTGAAGACCATTCCCCCGCCTATGGCCATTACATCTACCTTTTCCAAAAGGTTTTCTATGACACCTAACTTATCCGAGAGCTTTGCTCCTCCCAAGACAACACCGTAAGGGCGCGCTGGGCTCTGCGTTAATTTACGCAGAGTTTGTACCTCATCGGCTACCAAAAGCCCAGCGCAGTGTGGCAAAAGACGAGGTAGATCAAAGACCGAGGTATGTTTTCGATGTACCGCTCCAAATCCATCACCTACATAGACATCGGCTAACTGCGCCAACTGTGCGGCAAAATCTGCGCGCTGTGCATCATCCTTACTCGTCTCAGCCGGGTTGAAACGGATGTTTTCCAATAGCAGGATCTCACCAGCCCTGAGCGAGTGGGCCTTTGAGGTGATCGCATCCCCAGTGAGCTGACTTGTGAATATGACTTCTTGAGCCAGAAGCTCTCCAAGACGTTTTGCAATAGGAGCAAGTGACAGGCTTGGAACTACAACACCCTTAGGTCTGCCAAGGTGGGCCGCTATTACTAGTGATCCACCATTTTGGAGCAACAATCGGATCGTCGGAAGCGACGCCCTGATTCGCCCATCATCTGTTATCGCCCCATTTTTCAATGGAACATTGAGATCACAGCGAAGAAAGACGCGCTTTCCGGCTACATCAAAATCTGCGAGAGCTGGCATTAAAGAGATTTACCAACATAACTGATCAAATCCACTAGACGGTTTGAATAGCCCCACTCATTGTCATACCAACCAACGACTTTGACCTGGTTACCAATTACCTTAGTAAGGCCCGAATCAAAGATACAAGATGAGGGATCGGTGACGATATCGGATGAGACGATTGGATCTTCGGTATATGTCAGATATCCCTTGAGTGGACCATGGGCAGCTGCCTTCATAGCAGCGTTGATCTCGGTCGCACTCGCCTCTTTGGCAAGCTCGACGGTCAAATCAGTGGCCGAACCAGTGGGGATAGGAACGCGCATGGCATATCCATCGAGTTTGCCTTTGAGTTCGGGCAATACTAGAGCGATCGCCTTTGCCGCACCCGTGGATGTCGGAATCATGTTTGTTGCCGCACCACGTGCTCTACGCAGGTCTTGATGAGGAAAATCCAGTATGACTTGATCATTGGTATAGGCATGGATTGTCGTCATCAATCCCTTCACGATTCCCCAATTATCGTTGAGCACCTTGGCCATGGGTGCAAGGCAGTTGGTGGTACATGAGGCATTTGAGATGATGTGATGGGTCGTGGGATCGTATTTTTCGTGGTTGACACCCATAACAACTGTGATGTCCTCATCACTGGCAGGGGCCGAGATGATGACTTTCTTTGCTCCAGCACTGATATGTTTTCGAGCATCTGCGGCCTTTGTGAAGTGACCTGTTGATTCAATGACCACATCGGCCTTGATCGCCCCCCAGCCAAGATTTGCTGGATCGCGCTCTGAGAAGACCTTCATCATCTTTCTACCAACAGTGATCGTATCTTCGGTAAAACTAATATCCTGACCAAGGCGGCCAAGAATTGAGTCATATTTGAGAAGATGGGCCAGAGTCTTATTAGGAGTCAGATCGTTGATTCCGACGATGTTGATATCTGGGTGAGTCAGGCTGGCGCGAAAGAAGTTACGCCCGATTCGGCCAAAGCCGTTAATTCCAACATTTATCATGTGAAGAGTCCTTGCTCATTAAGGGGCCAAAGAGGAAATGCCCAGGTGTTGGAGTAAAACTGCCACAACATTGGGGTCTTGAGAGTGAGTCTATCAGTGGCCAACACCTGAATTCTCCAAGAAATGGAGAGATTAATTCAGTAAATCAGGTGAGAGTCCACTTTCGGTATCGGGGATACCAAGATCTGATGCACGCTTATCGGCCATCGCTAACAACCTTCGGATACGACCTGCGATCGCATCCTTAGTCATCGGTGGAATAGCCAGCGAGCCGAGCTCTTCTAAGGATGCTTGACCATGATTGATACGTAGCTCTCCAGCCTCCTTTAAATGTTCAGGGATAGTTGGACCAAGAATCTCCATCGCACGCGCCACCCGGGCAGAGGCAGCGACTGCTGCGCGAGCAGAGCGCCGAAGATTTGCATCATCAAAATTTGCCAGACGATTTGCAGTTGCACGGACCTCGCGGCGCATCCTGCGCTCTTCCCAGGCCAGCACCGATTCGTGTGCGCCAAGTCGAGTCAGAAGCACACCGATTGCATCGCCATCGCGGATTACGACACGATCAACACCACGTACCTCACGGGCCTTAGCGACAATCCCCATACGGCGGGCGGCCCCGACGAGTGCTAAGGCGGCCTCTGGTCCTGGACAGGTAATCTCAAGAGAGGATGAGCGCCCGGGCTCAGTCAATGATCCATGTGCAATGAAGGCTCCACGCCAAGCCGCCTCTGAGTCACAGATCGCCGCAGAGACAACCTGAGGCGGTAGGCCTCGCACGGGACGGCCATGTGAATCCACTAAACCTGTTTGACGTGCCAGTGAATCCCCCGCCTCTGTAACTCGGACAACATAGCGGGAGCCTTTGCGTAATCCACCAGATGAAAGGACGGCTAAATCTGCATCGTGCCCATAAATATCAGCGATATCTTTTCGAAGGCGACGGGCACTCTGTGAAGTATCGAGTTCGACCTCAATGAGAATTTTTCCTGAAGCGATATGCAGCCCTCCTGCAAATCGCAAAAGAGAGGAGACCTCTGCTTTGCGGCAACATGGTTTGGTGATCGAGATACGACTGAGCTCATCTTTGACCGATGCTGTCATTGCCATAGGCCTATCCAATCAAACTTTGACGCATAATGTGGCTCAAATGAAGGCCTAATTGCCTTACATCGTGATGCACGCTTCCTGGGGCCTTACGTATATCCACTGCAACCACCTGCCCACCAAGTGTTCGCGCTATCTGGGCTAGAGCGCTGTGATTACGTACCACAGATTTATCGACGAGAAAATAATCGATCGAGACCTCTGGGGCATAGGCGGCAAAGAGTTCAAGATGTTCCTCAGGTGTTGAGCCAGCAAACTCATCCCCTACTGTATGTGTGTGGGCATCCAAGTTGAGAATTAATATCTTTTTTGCCTTGCTGCGCGAGAGTGCATCCACCTGCATAGGAACTAAAAGATGTGGCATCACACTTGAAAACCAAGAGCCCGGACCCATCGTGATCCAGTCTGCAACTCTTATAGCCGTGAGCGCCTCCATTCGAGCCGCAGGAGCTTCGGGAATAAGACGCAAGGATTCGATGCGCCCTTTGGCAGTTGCAACCTCTGTTTGACCCTTGACAACTATCCGACCGGTTGAGGTGATGAAGGTTGCCTCGATGTCCAGCGGGACGGCGGCCATAGGTAGGACACGTCCGACTACCTTTAATAAGGAACCAACGCGATCTAAGCCAATGACGGGATCCTCGTCCTCGCTCCACAGTGAGGCCAGCAATAGGTTCCCCATCGCATGACCATCGAGTGCTCCTGTACTCACAAAACGATGTTGCATGATCTTTGCCCAGGTGCGGCCCCAATCGTCATCAGCGCAGAGAGCGGCCAAGGCCATGCGTAGATCTCCGGGTGGAAAGATTTCAAACTCCTGGCGCAGCCGTCCACTTGAGCCACCATTATCTGCGACGGTCACGATTGCGGTTATCTCATTTGTTATTGTACGTAGGGCCGATAGCGTTGCCGCTAATCCATGACCGCCACCGAGTGCAACAACCTTACTCACCGTTATTCGCGCCCCACATCACGATGAGTTGGATAGGCCGATATCAAGTTACTGGTCGAATTCAACCCTTTGGAGATCTCCTGAGTGAGCACCACACTGCGGTGTTTACCCCCTGTGCAACCGATAGCTATCGTTAGATACTTCCTACCTTCATTCAAATATCCAGGGATCATGGTTGTAACTAAGTCAACATACTGAAGTATGAAATCGCGTACTCCAGGGCTATTCAACACTTTTCCACTCACCTGCGGTGTCAGACCTGTCAGAGGTCGTAGCTCGGGAATCCAGTGCGGATTTGGGATGAATCGACAATCCAAAACCAGATCTGCGTCAACAGGAATTCCAAATTTATAGCCGAAAGACAGGACATTAATTCGAATGCCCTCGGTTTTACCTGCACCAAATATCTCACCTATTCGTTTCTCTAATTGATGTACGTTCAAATTACTTGTATCTATGGTCAGATCACAGTGGGATCTGATCTCATCTAATTTCATCCGCTCTCTGGTGATCCCATCGACAATCCGATCACTCTCCTGCAAAGGGTGTGGCCGTCTAGTAGATTCAAATCGTTG
The DNA here is from genome assembly GCA_005800815.1 of Actinomycetota bacterium. Lineage (GTDB taxonomy): Bacteria > Actinomycetota > Actinomycetes > Nanopelagicales > Nanopelagicaceae > Planktophila. The sequence goes on along the minus strand of SYEK01000036.1, from coordinate 39,254 downwards.
GACCAAGGCCTGATCTGTAGCATCAAGGAAGATCAAGCGATATACCGAGCCCGCCCTCTTGAGCGCATCTAAGCCACTCATGAGCTCATCAAAGAAATGGCCACCTCTGACATCGACTACGACTGCATACTCTTTACCCTCAGGACCTCCCCCTTGAGCCACTAGCGCAGGTAGTAACGATGGTGGCAAATTATCCACAACATGCCAACCTAGATCCTCTAGAGCATGAGCCGCAGTTGAACGACCGGCACCTGACATCCCTGTCAGAACTAAGATCTCGCTCTCATTCACAATGTAATCCTCTTATACCTGTCAAGCACCCTCTAATCACGGGTTATCTCTCCGGTCTCAACGTTGACCTTCTGTGTTGCAATTGCCTCAAGGTGGCTCCCGATTAAATCGGCGATTTTTACGCCGATACCTGGCGTTGCTGCAATATCTTCTCGGCTGGCCCTCCTTATCGCCGCCACCGAGCCAAAGCGCGCAAGAAGGGCGTTACGACGTGCTTGTCCGAGTTGGGGGACCTCATCTAGAACTGATTCCAGCATGACTTTTGAGCGACGTGAGCGGTGAAATGAGATTGCAAAGCGATGCGCTTCATCTCGAATTCGCTGGAGTAGATAGAGACCTTCGCTACTGCGGGGCAGAATCAAAGGATGCACAGATCCTGGCAGCCAGACCTCCTCTAACCTCTTTGCCAATCCACATAGGGCTATATCCGAGATCCCCAGATCACTTAATGCTCGCGCTGCGGCATTGACCTGTGGAAGTCCGCCATCTACCACTATCAATTGAGGAGGGTATGCGAACTTACTCGGTTTACCACCAAGCTCGGCAACCTCAGCAGCGTTCTCTTTACGATCATCTAAGAGCCGCTTCAATCTGCGAGTGATTACTTGATACATCGCCCGAGTATCGTCAAAACCCTCGCTCGTATCGATGATGAAGCGCCGATACTCACTCTTCTTCACCATTCCATCCTCAAAGACGACCATTGAGGCAACTACGGATGTTCCAGAGATATTAGAGATATCAAAACATTCAATACGCAACGGGGTTTTAATAAGATCTAATAGCTCCTCGATCTCAATCAATGCTTTGCCACTTACTGCAGCATCACTGGAGCGCTTGCTCAGATATTGAATCAGAGAGTACTGAGCATTACGCTTTACCGTCGAAAGAAGTTCGACTTTCTCCCCCCGTGCAGGCACCTTGATGACAACTGGGGCACCTCGGATACCTGATAGCCAGCTTTCGAGAGCGGGTGCATCTGCAGGTCTTTCATTGAGAAGAATCTCAGAGGGCACATCGTTGGGGGCGGCCTGTCCATAGATGGAGGAGAATAGAGAGGTCAACTCATCATCGCCCTCGAGAGTTTTGGATTGATCTACGATCCAGGAGCGCGACCCTTTGATTGCTCCAAGGCGGACAACAAAAATCGAACCCGCAGCATGGGCCCCGTCGTGATGGATCGCGATGAGATCAGCGCTCAGATTTTGTGGCCATATCGCATCAGTACTCTCCTGAGAGCGCTTGATAGCGCTAATCGAATCACGGATCTTTATAGCACGCTCAAACTCGTCCTTATCAGATGCCAACTGCATCTCACGCTCAAGGGTTGGGATGATATCGGTGCTCCCCTCTGTCATAAAATCGACCAAACGATTGGCCAAAGAGTGATGTTCATCCTTTGAGATCCAATCCACACAAGGTGCTGCACACTTTCCAATATCGCCCAATAAGCACTGTCTCTTGCTCTTGCGTGCTCTCTCGAAGTTAGCGCTCGAGCATGAGCGGATGGGGAAGACCTTTAAAATGACATCAAAAGTATTTCGCAGCGCCCACGTGTGTGAAAAAGGCCCAAAGTACTTGATCCCGGGCAACTTTGATTTACGTGTGATGAAGATACGTGGAAAATCATCTTTAATGCTCACTGCTAAGTATGGATAGGATTTGTCATCACGAAACTGCACATTGTAGTGGGGGTTGTACTGCTTTATCCAAGCAAACTCTAGGGCAAGGGCCTCAACCTCTGTTGCAACAATCGTCCATTCGACCCGGACCGCCTCATGGACCATTCGATTTGTCTTAGTGGCGAGATTGCTTTGAAAGTAACTGCTCACCCTATTTTTTAGATTCTTTGCCTTACCCACATAGATGACTTTCTCAGCTTCATTATAAAAACGATAGACGCCAGGAAGTTCAGGGATATTGGTTGGTCTATAACTATGCGGATCTGCCATTACAGTGCCTCTAAGCTGAGACTTTTCGATTATGTTTGAGCATCGGTGCCAAGTACTGACCTGTATAACTTGTAGCCACCTTCGCCACAGTTTCAGGAGTTCCTTCGGCCACTACCAAGCCACCCCTGAATCCACCCTCGGGACCCATATCGATCACCCAATCCGAGCACTTGATGACATCTAAGTTGTGTTCAATCACGACAACAGTGTTACCAGTATCCACAAGACGATTGAGAACGGTGAGAAGTTTGCTGACATCTTCAAAGTGCAGTCCAGTCGTTGGCTCATCGAGAACATAGATAGTCCGCCCCGTCGAGCGGCGTTGAAGCTCGGTGGCAAGTTTGACCCGTTGGGCCTCCCCCCCAGAAAGGGTGGGAGCCGATTGGCCAAGGCGCACATAGCCCAGGCCTACGTCATTGAGTGTCTTGAGAAACCTTGCAATCGTGGGAACTGATTCAAAAAATGAGAGAGCCTGTTCTATCGGCATACTCAGGACATCGGCGATGGTTTTACCCTTGTAATGTACCTCAAGAGTCTCACGGTTATAGCGGGCCCCATGGCAAACCTCACATGGAACATAGACATCTGGCAGAAAGTTCATCTCTATTGTGATGGTGCCATCACCAGTGCAGTTCTCGCAACGGCCGCCCTTGACGTTGAATGAGAATCTACCCTGACTATAGCCACGTATCTTTGCCTCGGTGGTCTCGGAGAAAAGGGCTCGAACTTTGTCAAAGAGACCTGTATATGTCGCTGGATTCGATCGAGGTGTACGCCCAATAGGTGATTGATCGACGTGGACGACTTTATCGAGCAGATCAACTCCACTCACACTTCGATGGCGCCCTGGCACTAGTCGGGCTCCATTGAGCTTATTGGCCAGGACCGTATACAAAATTTCATTTATCAAGGTCGATTTTCCTGAGCCACTTACCCCAGTGACAGAGACGAAGACACCAAGCGGAATCGTTACATCGATATCTTTCAGGTTGTTCTCTTTGGCTCCCTTGACAGTCAAAACTCGCTTGCTCTCAATCGGACGACGGCTAGTTGGGGTCGCAATCGATTTTTGACCAGAGAGATAAGCGCCCGTAATCGACTCTTTGGAGGCGATGAGCTCCTCATAACTACCCGAGACGACAATATGGCCACCATGTTCTCCTGCGCCGGGCCCGATATCTACGATCCAGTCCGCGGTACGTATCGTCTCCTCATCATGCTCGACGACGATCAAGGTATTGCCCAAATCACGCAGGTGAGTAAGAGTCTCGATCAGACGTCGATTATCGCGCTGATGCAGACCGATACTTGGCTCATCCAATACATAGAGGACCCCTACGAGACCGCTTCCGATCTGTGTAGCCAAGCGGATGCGCTGTGCCTCTCCACCTGAGAGCGTGGCAGCTGGTCGGGCTAACGATAAATAATCTAAACCAACATCAAGGAGAAAGCCAAGACGGGCATTGACCTCTTTCATGACGCGTTCGGCGATCTGGCCCTCACGCTTGGAAAGTTTGATGTTTTTGAGGAAAGTGGCGCACTCAGAGATCGAGAGCTCAGTTATCTCGGAGATATTCTTTTGACCGATGGTCACTGCTAAAACCTCAGGTTTGAGTCTGGCGCCATTACAGATTTGACAGGGGATCTGGCGCATGTACGCCTCGTACTTGTCGCGGCTGTAATCACTATCGGTCTCACTATGACGTCGATGGATAAATGGAACGACACCCTCAAAGCCAGTGGTGTAGTTCTTGGTGCCGTAGCGACCTTTGTACCTCATCTTTATCTCGTACTCATAGCCATTGATAATCGCCTCACGAGATTTCACAGAGATCTTCTTCCAAGGAACATCGAGAGAGAAGGGCATGTCTTTAGCTAGAGCCTCCAAAAGCCGAATGAAATAATCAGATGATTGACCGCCCGACCATGGTGCAATCGCACCATCATTAATCGAGATCGAATCGTCGGGAATGATGAGCTCCTCATCAACCTCTAACTTTGTTCCAATCCCTGAACATTCAGGGCATGCACCGAATGGTGAGTTGAAAGAAAAGGAGCGTGGCTCTAACTCTTCAAAAGAGAGATTGCATTCATGACAGGCCAGGTGTTCGCTAAATGTTCTCTCCTTATCTGCCAATTGAGAATCAACAAAATCCAATATCACGATTCCAGAGGCTAAACGAAGTGCCGTCTCAATCGAATCTGTCAGACGGGTTTTACTCTCAACTTTTGCGCTCAGGCGGTCGATAACGACCTCGATACTGTGCTTTTCCTGTTTCTTTAACTTAGGTACCTCGCTCAAAGCAACGACTTGACCATCAACACGAGCCCGAGAATATCCTTGGGTGATCAACTCGGTGAAGAGATCCATAAATTCGCCTTTGCGAGCCCGAATCACCGGTGCAAGAACCTGGAATTTCGTCGTCGGTGGCATCGCTAATATCTGATCGACTATCTGTTGTGGCGACTGACGGGAAACGGCCTTTCCACATGATGGACAGTGTGGCCGTCCTGCTCGAGCAAAAAGCAGACGAAGATAGTCATACACTTCGGTAATTGTTCCAACAGTAGAACGCGGATTGCGGTTAGTCGATTTTTGATCGATTGAGACTGCTGGGGATAGACCCTCAATGAAATCCACATCAGGTTTATCCATTTGGCCGAGAAATTGACGGGCATAAGCTGAGAGTGATTCCACATATCTGCGCTGGCCCTCAGCGAAGATGGTGTCAAAGGCCAGGGAGGATTTTCCTGAACCTGATAGGCCAGTAAAGACGATAAGAGCGTTACGAGGAAGATCGATGGAGACATTTTTGAGATTATGCTCACGAGCACCGCGCACTACTAACTTCTCGATACTCATTGCACTCCGGCCTCCTCCATAGAGCGAAGCTCACGCTTGAGAAGCTTGATCTCATCGCGTAAGCGGGCTGCGACCTCAAATTGGAGCTGCGCAGCTGAATTCTTCATCTGATCGGTGAGAGAGCCTATCAATGCCATCAAATCCTCTCGTGGAAGCGAGGTTGCCCCCTTTGAATAGATACCACTCGAGGTAGAGCTCTTCTGATTGGCTCTCTTACTTGTCTCTAATAGTTCATCTGTGTCCTGCGATTCACGGTTGATCAAATCTGTTATGTCAGCAATCTTCTTGCGCAAGGGCTGTGGATCTACGCCCTGCTCTAGATTATAGGTCACCTGTTTTGCGCGGCGACGATTAGTCTCATCTATAGCCTTGGCCATTGAATCGGTGATGTTATCGGCATACATATGAACCTCACCTGAAACGTTTCGCGCCGCACGACCAATAGTTTGAATCAATGATGTGGAGGAGCGCAGGAATCCCTCCTTATCAGCATCTAAAATTGCGACAAGAGAGACCTCAGGCAGATCCAAACCCTCGCGGAGTAGGTTGATGCCGATGAGTACATCGTAATCACCCATTCGCAGTTCACGTAGGAGCTCTACTCGGCGCAAAGTGTCAACCTCTGAGTGCAGATAGCGGACACGAACTCCTTTTTCCTGCATGTACTCAGTCAAATCCTCTGACATTTTCTTTGTCAGGGTCGTCACCAGAACTCTCTCATTTTTATCGGCGCGGATGCTGATCTCATGTAATAAATCATCGATCTGTCCCTTGATGGGTTTGATGACGATTTGGGGATCAATTAGTCCCGTTGGACGAATCACCTGCTCAACGACATCTCCATCAATCTTTGCCATCTCGTACTTACCCGGAGTTGCAGACAGATATAGCTTTTGTCCCGTGCGCTCTAGAAACTCAGGAAACTTGAGTGGCCGATTATCTAGCGCACTCGGTAGACGAAAGCCATGCTCTACTAGAGTCCGCTTTCTAGATGCATCACCCTCATACATCGCACCCAACTGGGGTATGGTTACATGGCTCTCATCGATGACCACGAGAAAATCCTCGGGAAAATAATCCAAGAGACAGTTCGGAGCAGAAGCAGGGTCGCGACCATCTAGATGGCGAGAGTAGTTTTCGATACCGCTACAAAAACCAATCTGCTCCATCATCTCTAGATCAAAGGTCGTGCGCATGCGTAATCGCTGGGCCTCTAGAAGCTTGCCCTGCTTCTCGAGGAGATTGAGCTGAATCGTGAGTTCATCCTGGATATCTCCTATCGCCCTTTTGATGGTCTCAGGTCCTGCAGCATAATGAGTGGCCGGGAAGATGTGCGTCTCACTCTCATCCCGGATGATCTCCCCGGTCAATGGGTGAAGACTGGTAATTTTCTCAATCTCATCTCCGAACATCTCGATTCGAATCGCTAACTCCTCATACATCGGGATTATCTCGATCGTATCTCCACGAACTCTGAAGGTCCCTCTCTCAAAGGTTATGTCATTGCGCTTGTACTGAACATCTACGAATCGTCGAAGCAAAGAATTGCGCTCGATCTCATCCCCTACGCGAAGTGTCACCATCCGATTGACGTACTCTTGAGGGGTACCAAGACCATAGATACAAGAGACCGTTGCGACAACTATGACATCTCTGCGCGTTAGTAGTGAGTTCGTTGCCGAGTGGCGCAGCCGTTCAACCTCATCATTGACGCTTGAATCCTTCTCGATGAATGTATCGGTCTGAGGGACATAGGCCTCAGGTTGGTAGTAGTCGTAATAAGAGACAAAGTATTCAACGGCATTATTTGGTAAGAGCTCACGAAACTCATTTGCAAGTTGGGCAGCCAGGGTTTTATTGGGTGCCAAAACAAGGGTTGGGCGTTGAAGCTTTTCTATGAGCCAGGCCGTAGTCGCAGATTTGCCAGTTCCCGTGGCTCCGAGTAAAACGACATCCTGCTCTCCTGCCTCAAAGCGCCGAGCAATCTCGGCAATAGCCTCAGGTTGATCACCAGCGGGAATATACTCACTGATTACTTGAAATGGTTCGACCCGTCGCTCTAAATCCGATACTGGGCGCATGAGCCAATTCTAGTTAGAACTCAGAGTTAAACCATCCCAAATATTTTCAACCTGACGCAGCAACTCATCCTGTGTACCGTTGTTCTCAATGACGAAATCGGCGATAGAGAGCCTTTGTTCTGGTGTGGCCTGGGCTGCGATGCGGGCCTGAATCTGGGAGAGGTGTAAGCCCTTAGCACGTAATCGGGCGATCCGGATATCCATCTGCGCCTCGATTGTTATCACCAGGTCAAAACGATCGGCTCCATTGGTCTCAAAGAGAAGTGGGATTTCATAGACCAAGATTTGCTTACCTGTTAGCGATGCCACCGCTGCCTCGAACTGATCGCGAACATACGGGTGAATGATCGACTCTAAAGTTGCTCTATGAATTGCATCCTTAAAAATAATATCACCTAGCACCTGTCTATCAATCTCACCATTTTTGAGAATTGAATCTCCAAAGGCTGCAAGAGTCTGATCAAAGCCGGCTGAACCCCGCTCTATGGCTGCCCGTGCTAGTTGATCGGCATCGATGACTAGTGCACCAAGATCGGCAAAGTATTCGGCAGCTAGTGATTTTCCACTACCGATACCACCAGTTAAGCCGATGACGAGCATGTTGTAAGGATAGCCCCAACCGAATTCTTTCCCCTAAAAAAAGAAAAGACCCAGCAAATGCGCTAGGTCTTTTCTTCAGAATATTTACTCTGCAGCAACTACCTCTATTGATTCAACTTCAGTGGCCTCTGGAACTGCCGCTGCATCGGCAGCCTTAGCTTCGGCCTTTTGCCTCTTATGAGCCATGAAGCGCTCTTGAGCTTGGGCATATTGACGCTCCCACTCCTCGCGCTGAGTTTCATGGCCTGGCCTCCACTCTTGGGTCTGTGAATCAAAACCTTCAGGGTAGATGAAATTACCCTCTGCATCATAACGAGCAGCCATTCCATACTGAGTTGGATCAAAGGCTTCAATCTCAATCTCATGCCCCTCATTTGCCTGCTTGAGAGAGAGTGAGATGCGTCGCCGCTCTAGATCAATATCAATGATCTTCACAAATAATTCGTCATCTAAAGCAACAACCTGCTCCGGAATCTCAACATGTCGTTCGGCTAATTCAGAGATGTGGACAAGGCCTTCAATCCCCTCATGCACTCGAATGAAGGCTCCGAATGGAACAAGCTTTGTTACCACTCCTGGGACCACTTGATTGATTGTGTGGGTACGGGCAAAGGCCTGCCATGGATCCTCTTGCGTTGCCTTGAGTGAGAGCGATACACGCTCGCGCTCGAAATCGACTTCCAAGACCTCAACAGTAACCTCATCGCCAACTTCGACAACCTCACCTGGATGGTCGATGTGTTTCCATGAGAGTTCTGATACGTGAACAAGTCCATCAACACCACCAAGATCAACAAAGGCACCAAAATTGACGATTGATGAGACAACTCCGGAGCGGACCTGACCCTTGTGTAGTTGATTCAAAAATGTCGTACGTGATTCGGATTGTGTCTGCTCTAGGAATGCACGGCGGGAGAGAACGACGTTATTACGGTTCTTATCAAGCTCGATGATACGGGCCTCTACCTGTTTGCCAATATAAGGTGTCAAGTCACGTACACGACGCATTTCGACCAATGATGCTGGAAGGAAGCCACGCAGTCCGATATCCACGATGAGCCCACCCTTGACAACTTCAATGACTGTGCCGATGACAACTTCATCACGCTCTTTCTTTCCTTCGATGTCACCCCATGCGCGTTCGTACTGTGCGCGCTTTTTGGAGAGGATCAAACGACCCTCTTTATCCTCCTTCTGAAGGACAAGGGCCTCGATGCTTTCACCGACTTTCACAATCTCATTTGGATCTACATCATGGCGGATTGAGAGCTCACGCGAGGGTATTACTCCCTCAGTCTTATATCCGATGTCAACGAGTACCTCTTCGCGACCAACTTGGACGATAGTTCCAGTGACGAGATCTCCGTCATTAAAATTTCTGATTGTTCCTTCGATTGCCGCGAGAAAATCAGCGGCCGAACCAATATCATTCAATGCAATTACTGGTGCTGTAGACAAGTGTGCTCCGTAGGGATAGATGAGTAGAAGGTCCCACTTTCGTGGCTGGAGGGCAAGGGTAGGCTTTGTGAGCAGATAAGGGCAAATCCACTAAATTTTTTGAGCCTAATCGCTAGACTCCATTTCGTAATGAAGCGATATAGAGAGTTGCTGGCCTTTCCACAGGTCATTCAGCTGGGCATCAGCGCATTTCCGGCGCGATTGGCCTATTCCATGATCGGTTTAGGTATATTTTTTAAGACAGAGCAAGAGACCGGCTCAGTGGCCATGGCTGGTTTTGCAATTGGCTTGAACTCACTGGCTGGCTCAGCCTCTGCCGGCCTTCGAGGATCGGTCATGGATCGTTTTGGTCAGAAGTGGCCGATTCGTATTTTGGTCCCTATGTATTCAGGCTTGATTCTCATTCTCAACACAATGGATACCAGTAAATCTATTTTAATAACCGCGTTTATTCTAGGAATCACTGCTCCCCCCATCAATCTCTCAGTGCGTCCTTTATGGAAGGACATCGTTCCTGATTCATATTTGAGAACTGCATATGCTTTTGATTCGGCCATGATGAATTCAACTGGCGTTATTGGTCCCGTTGTAATAACAGCCCTCTCACTTTCTTCGCGTCCGACATCTGGCCTAGGCACTATCGCGACTCTGATGTTTTTGGGTGGGATCGCGTTATCACTGACTCCTGTCTCCCGAAATTGGATTCCAGAGAAAAAACAGAAAAATCAGCAGAAGTTGTGGCGAGATCGAGCTATTCGATTACTGATGCTCGAAGGATGCTTTATCGGATTTGGATGGGGAGTATTTGATGTTGCCGTCCCGGCCTTTGCGACTCAAGAAGGTGTGCAAAATCGTGTCGCATGGATCTTTGCTGCTTTTGGAATCGCTACTGTTGCGGGAGGGCTATTAGGTGGTCTGGTTTCAAAAAGACTCTCTCCTTTGTCTGCGCTTCGCCGAACTTATATGCTGTGGATGATTACATGTGTTCCTGTAGCCTTCACATATCCAGATTGGACCATGGCTTTAGTTGGAGCATGCATTGGTTTTCTGGGTGGGGCACTTCAAGTCTTCTACTTTGAAGTTCTCGAAGTTGTTAGACCAAAGGGGTCGCAGACGGCATCACTTGGTTGGATTTGGAGTATTGAAGGATCGTTCATGGCGCTAGGCGCCGCCGTTGGAGGTATTATTTCAGAGATGTTTTCTCCTCGAATCGGTTTAGCGATGCTACCAATTATGATCTTCTTTGGTTTACTCATTTTGACTATTGGACGCGAACGATTAAGTGCGGCAAATGCTGTTCCAACTGACGAGGAAGATCTTCGGGCGATAAAAGCTATCTCTAATCAGGTTAAGTAGCCTGTGAAACTAGTGCGCCGCTTCATGCCATGTTAGACCAAGGCCAGCATTTACATCTAGGGGTGCTCTTAGTGGATATGCAGAGCCCATTTCCCGCTTTACTAGTTCTCTGACTTTCTCCTCTTCGCCCTCTGCTACCTCAAGGATTAGCTCATCATGTATCTGGAGAAGTAGACGTGAGCCCAGCTTTTGAATCTCTATCGCCTTTTGTACCTGTAACATCGCTAACTTGATGATGTCAGCGGCCGATCCCTGGATCGGGGCGTTGAGCGCCATCCTCTCTGCCACCTCTCGATGCACTCGATTATCGCTCATAAGATCGGGCAAGTAACGCCTGCGTCCCATAATCGTTTCGGTATAACCGAGCTTACGCGCATCATCGACTACCGTCTTTAAATAGTCGCGGATACCACCAAAGCGCTGAAAGTAAGTATCCATCAGGGATTGAGCTGCAACTGGCGTAATATCTAATTGAGTAGCTAGACCATAAGAGGATAAACCGTAGGCCAGACCATACGACATGGCTTTTATCTGCCTGCGCATCTCTGGATCGACATCGATGGCTTTGACGCCAAAAATGACGGCCGCAATCGTTGCATGAAGATCCTCCCCAGATTCAAAAGCTCTCAAGAGTTTTTCATCGTGAGAGAGATGAGCCATGATACGCATCTCTATCTGACTGTAATCGGCGGTGAGAAGGCCGACGTAGCCTTCACCGGCAACAAATGCGTTTCGAATTCGACGTCCCTCTTCGGTGCGCACAGGAATATTCTGAAGATTTGGTGCGATAGATGAGAGCCGCCCAGTTGCTGTGACGGTTTGGGCAAAGTGGGTATGAATACGTCCATCGAATGCGATTGCGGTGATTAAGCCCTCAATAATCGTTGAAAGTTTCTTGGTCTCACGGATACGGAGCAAATGTGTCAAGATCGGATGCCCAGTCTTTTGATGAAGCCAATCCAAACTTTCAGCATCGGTAGTAAAGCCTGTCTTGATTTTTTTCGTCTTGGGCAGGCCCAGCTCATCAAAGAGCACGCTTTGAAGCTGCTTAGGAGATGCCACATTGAACTCATGTCCGGCAGATTCATGGGCAGCTTTGGTCTCACGGGCGACTTCATGCTCAAAGAATTCAAAAAGCTTCTCTAGCTCGCCCCTGTCGACAGCCACCCCGATCCTTTCCATATTGGCTAACAACTGTGCGATGGGAAGCTCCATCGTCGAAAAAAGTTCGAGAAGGTTTCGCTCTGTAAGTTCACGAATAAGGCTCTCGCGCAGGAAAAACAAGGCACGCGCACTTGATAGTAGTTCTTGCTCCTTACTCGACTTGTCTATCGCGTGGCCATCTCCCCACCTTTGATGTAGATCGGGCAAGCTCTGGGCTCGGACTCCAGGATTAAGCAAGTAGGCTGCAAGGGCGCTATCAAATTCGATACCAAGCAGGCAGGTGCTGCGTGCTAAAGATTTAGCATCGTGGGTGATCTTGCTGACTGTTGGATCAGTGGCCCAATCTCCCATCTTTGAGCTCTGGACCAAGAATATATTTTCAGGTGAGAGTCCGATGGCGTATTGATGCAGTTGCCCATCCTCCAAAGCAAAGGCAAGCGCGATTGGGCCACTATGTGATGCGATCTTTGCATCGGCCTCGGCGGTGCTTAAGGATCTGGCTACCATCTCTACGGGAAAGAGTGAGGGCGCTGGTTCAGCAAGTGCAGGTGCACTACCTTTGATACGGAGTGGCTTTAAGCGCTCTTTAAGGCTCTTAAATTCCAGGATATCAAGAAGAAGGTTGGTCTTGCTCTCATCGATTCCAGACCAGGAAAGATCCTGGATTGTGAACTCGATGGGAACATCGCACACCAACCGAGTGAGCTCGCTATTGAGTCTGACTGCATCCATTGAATCTCGAAACGACTGACCCGCCTTACCTGGCAGCTTATCGGCGTTAGCCATCAACTCTGCCAGGGATCGATGATCAATGATCCACTTTGCCGCTGTCTTCTCCCCGACACCTGGGACAGATGGTAAATTATCACTTGGATCTCCGCGCAGGGCTGCAAAATCTGGATACTGTGTGGGAGACATCCCATATTTTTCGCTAACCGCCTGTGGTGTCATTCGCGCCAAATCACTCACGCCACGCTTTGGATAGAGCACTGTCGTCATCTGATTGACCAACTGGAATGAGTCACGATCGCCACTACAGATGAGAGTTTCAAAACCATCTATCTCTGCCTGCTTTGTTAATGTGGCCAAAATATCGTCGGCCTCATATCCCTCAAGCTCAAAGAAGGTGATACCAAAGGCAGTGACGAGTTCATGCAAGTAGTTCATTTGAGATCGAAACTCATCTGGCGTCTTGGCACGATTCGCCTTGTACTCGGGAAAAATCTCAGTACGTAAACTCTTGCGGGACACATCGAAGGCAACGGCCACATGTGTCGGTTTCTCAGAGCTCAGTAGGGACAAAAGCATGGTTGCAAAGCCATAGATTGCATTGGTGCACTGACCGGTGGCCGTTGTGAAATTCTCTACCGGTAGGGCGTAGAAGGCGCGATATGCCATCGAATGCCCATCAACGAGCAATAGGCGTTTATCCATGTGCTCATCCTAGATTCCACAGTAGAATCTGTCTTATGGTCAGCGAGGAATTTCTTGCGTTTTACAAAGAGCGTGGAAGCGGTGCGCTAGATAAAAAAATGGGTATCGTTTTTCTTGAGGCACAAGAGGGCCGCTTAGTAGCCACGATGCCTGTCGAGGGGAACACACAGCCATTCGGACTCTTGCATGGTGGTGCCAATGTCGTCTTAGCCGAGTCTTTAGGATCGATAGGTACATCTTTACACGCAGGCATTCACCGAAAGATTGTTGGAGTCGATATCAACGCTACTCACCATAAATCTGCGACCAGTGGCCTGGTGACCGGTGTGGCCACTGCAATCTCCCTTGGAAAAACACTATGTAGCTGGGATGTGGTGATAACAAATGATAAAGGTGAACGCACATGCACCGCCCGTATCACCTGTCTAATATTGGCAGAGCGCTAAAGATTTAGGTGTGTGCGCCCGTACCCAGATAGGCCTCACGCACTGCAGAATCGTTGAGAAGATCACTCGCCTTTGCCTCTTTAACAACGTTTCCGGTCTCTAAAATGTATGCACGATGAGCTCGCTGCAGGGCCTGTGCTGCATTCTGTTCAACCAGCAGGATTGTCACTCCACTCTTATTGATCTCTGTGATGATGCGGAAGATATTTGCAATCATCTGAGGTGCAAGACCCATGGATGGCTCATCAAGGAGTAGAACCTTTGGCCGTGACATGAGGGCGCGACCGATCGCCAACATCTGCTGCTCTCCCCCAGATAAGGTTCCGCCTGCTTGGGAGGTTCGCTCTTTTAGCCGAGGAAAGAGGGAGTAAATTTTATCCAGATCCTCACTCATCTCGGCTTTGCGCTCCTTGCGATGAAACTTTCCCATCTCGAGATTTTCTAGAACCGTCATTCCGGGAAAGATCCCACGACCTTCAGGTGCCTGTGAGATACCGAGATTTACCCTCTCATGAGCCGGGATCTTCGAGATATCTTGACCATCAAATGAGATCGAGCCGCTGGAGACTTTGCGCAGGCCAGAGATAGTCTTAAGAGTCGTTGTTTTACCCGCACCGTTGGCGCCAATGAGCGTGACGATCTCACCTTCATTGACGATTACTGAGATGCCCTTGATCGCCTCGATCTTTCCATAGTGAACTCGCAGGTCTTTAATCTCAAGACGCATCGGCTGGTACTCCTAAATAGGCCTCAATAACCTTCGGATTCTTCTGTACATTGCTTGGGAGATCATCGGCGATCTTGATGCCAAAGTCTAAGACGGCCACACGATCTGAGATTCCCATGATTAAAGACATATCGTGCTCAATCAGTAGGACCGTATAGCCGGCATCACGGATTTTCTTGATGAGCGCAGCAAGCTCCACCTTCTCGGCTGGATTAAAGCCGGCGGCAGGCTCATCCAAAAGCAGTAAGCGCGGCTCGGTGCCCATGGCACGGGCAATCTCCAAGCGGCGCTGATCACCATAGGGAAGGTTCTTACCAAGTTGATCTGCGCGATGACCAATCCCCATAAAATCAAGGAGCTCCTGTGCGCGAATGCGATCGCGCTTTTCTTCGCGCCGAGAGCGAGGTAGACCAAGGAGAGCGCCAGAAAGACCAGATCTCTTATGAACATCTGTTGCAGTGATGACGTTCTCCAAGGCCGTCATCTCACCCCACAGGCGCACGTTTTGGAAGGTGCGTGCCATACCAGTTTTGGCGATTATATGGCGCTTCATACCAAGAATGCTTTTTCCCTCGAAGATAATCTCACCAGCAGTTGCTTGATAAACACCTGTTATGACATTGAAAACCGTTGTCTTACCAGCGCCATTAGGGCCGATTAGTGCGCATATCTCGCCTTTGAAGACATCTAGATCTACTGCATCCAAGGCAGTTACCCCACCAAAGCGCATGGTTAGATTTTTAAGTTCAAGAATCTTGTCGCTCATTTATATGGCCTGCTTTTCTCTAATTTTTTCGCGCTTCTTTCGGGGTAACAATCCATCTGGTCGAACATTCATGATAACCAAAAGTACTAGACCAAAGACTAATTGGCGAGCGTTGCTGATGAAGCGGATACGCTCGGGCAGATAGGCCAAAATGGATGCACCAACGATGACTCCCCAGATATTTCCTAATCCACCAAAGACGATGCATGCCAAGACGAGAATAGATGTATTAAAGGTGAACATATCAGGGGCGATGAACATCGTTTTTGAGGCATAGATAACTCCACCTGCACCACCCACTGCCGCGCCGATAGTAAATGACCAAAGTTTGTAGACCAAGAGATTGACACCCATGAGAGCAGCCACATCCTCGTCTTGGCGGATCGCCTCCCACGCGCGACCTGGTCGACGGATTGTGAAGCGGCGTATCATCCAGATGACCAACAAAATCATGATAAAAATAACCCAGAAGTAGCCTGCATGATCATCGAGTTCAAACTTTTGACCTAACACCGCAGGCGGGGTGGGAACACCGACTATGCCATTGGGTCCACCCGTTACCGAAAGATTCAGAGCAACGATCCGGATAATCTCTCCAAAACCCAGAGTTACTATAGCCAAGTAATCCCCACGTAGACGCAGCGCCGGTAGGCCTAGAAGTAATCCTGAGAGCATTGCGAAGAAAATTCCAAAGGGAAGAATCTGCCAGGTATTGAGGCTCGTCATGGTTCCCATGATTCCCATGGTGTAGGCACCGATTGCAAAAAATGCGACATACCCCAGATCTAAAAGACCAGATTTTCCTACAACGATGTTCAGACCAAGGCCCATAAGAACGAAGAGAGCGATTGGGTACACGAGCACCGCTTGATAGGAAGAGATGGGGGTATCAAGGAAACTAGTTGGTCCGAAATTTCCGGCGTAGGGCAGAAGTGCCACAAGAGTGATCACAATCAGGACAAAGCTCGAACGGGCAGGCGGACTCCAGCTCTCCCAGACCGAGGCGCCCTTATCGCGAATATTGAACATCATGTCCTCGTTTGCTGGACAGCTTCACCGAAGATGCCATTTGGTTTGAGAAGCAACACAAGTACTAACACGGTGAAGACGGTCACTGATTTCCACTGGGAGCCAAGGATGGCCGATGCAAACTGCTCAAGTACGCCCAGAAACATTCCACCGTAGAAGGCGCCTCGCAGATTACCTATACCTCCAAGAACGGCGGTCGTGAAAGCTGCCAAACCTAGATTAAAGCCCACATTGAACTGAGTTGTCTCATAGACCGTAGTGTAGAAAAAGGCGGCTGCCCCAGTTGTCAGCCCACCAATGAAAAATGTAAGTGAAACAACCCGATTGAGGTTAATCCCCATAAGTTTAGAGTTCTCCTCGCTCATGGACACGGCACGGATGGCCTTACCCAGACGGGTCTTGGTGACGAAACGATCCAGAACAAAAAAGATTATAACTCCAGAGATGATCACCATCACAGTGTCGATGCGAAAATTGGCACCTGCAACCTCGCCAAAAGACCATTTATCTAATAATCGTGGGGAGGTTTGAGGGCGAGAGAAAGTCACGATGCGCGTGGTCTCAAGAAGAACTATCGATGTTGCAATCGCAGAGATTAAAAAGCCTAAGGGTTTGGCACCGAGGGCTCGAAGCCGTCTGTAAGCCACCAGTTCGACTAAAATCCCTAAAATTCCACAGACCACCATGGAGAAAACCAAAGCAAAAGCAAGGGTATAAATCAGTCGGAAGCCATGAAGGGATTGTGAATCGGTCTGATTTTGTAGGATTCCCACTTGTGCCACAACAGTGGCAAATGTTCCGATCATAAAGACCTCAGAGTTGGCAAAGTTAATCAATCGAAGCACACCATAGACCATGGTGTACCCAAGAGAGATCAAAACATAGATGAAGCCAAGTGCGACTCCCTGCAGACAGAGGGACCAAAACTGACTCTCGAGAACTTGTAAGTTCATATAATCCACTTCATTGTAGTAATCGCAGCCGCCTCTGGATTTAACCAGAGACGGCTGCGATTATTTGATAGGTGCTACTACTTAGGCAACGCCCAGGTAAGTAATCTTTCCAGCCTTGATTGTAAAGGCTCCAACTGCTGCTCCACCGATGATGTCACCATATCGATCGAACCTAATGGTATCTCCCGCAACGCCCTTGAATGAGCCATTCGTGAGGCAGTTCTGCATTCCAGCACGAGTGACGATACCCTGCTTGATGCATGCGAGGAAGATGTTAGTTGCGTTGTAGGTCGATGTTACATAGCTGCCAGGAACCTTAATTCCGGTTAGCTTTGTGTAGGCAACCATCTGTGCAGGTGTTGCGACATCCTCAAAAGGAACATCTGCAGCAGTTAGACGTGCACCCTCTGCAGCAGCGTTACCAGCGTTGTTTGGGAATGTTGCCTTAAGAACTCCGTCGCCGGCAGCGAAGATACCTGTGTATCCACCATCACGAAGTGCCTTAACAAACTTTGCAGCATCAGGTGCATATCCGCAGTAGATGACTACGTTGGCTCCAGATGCCTTTACCTTTGCAACCACGGATGTGTAGTCACTTGTGTTCTCTGGGACGCTGTCGCTTCCCGCGAGCTTAGCAATATTTGGCTTTGTATAATCGGCAAGACCCTTACCGTAAGCGGTCTTATCATCTACCAAATAAACACTTGGTGATGCAACTCCCTTGACGGCATATCGAGCGAGTGCTGGACCTTGGAACTTATCGTTTGCCACAACACGCTTGAAGATTGGGAAGCCATTTACTGGCGCTCTCCTGTCGGTTAGGGATACACGCGTTGCCGACATCGAGATAAGTGGGAGTCTTCCGGCTTTGTAGGCTGGAAGTGAGGCCTGAGTTGCACCAGAGAAGGCTGGTCCAATGAGGCCGATAATCTTCTTATTCGATGCGATACCAGGTGCAAGAAGCGCTGCGACATCTGCTAAGCCCTGATCATCTGCGATGACGAGCTCGACTTTAATGGCCGGATTCGTTGCGTTGTACTCAGAGAGGGCAAATCTGGCTGCCGTTAATTCATCTTGACCTGTCAGAGCATTAGATCCTGTTAAAGGAGCCTGAAAAGCAAGAGAGACACTCTTTGGTGCTGCCGTCGCTGATGAAACTGCCGAGACGCCAAAAACTAGCGCAGCGGCAGAGACAACGGCGAGGGACCGTTGTACCTTCTTATTCATGTAAAGCCTTCCTATAGGTTTTCACTTCCATCCCGGGATGGGGAAGGCTCAAGGGTAAAGGGTAGGCGAATCTAAGGCAAACAAGAGGCTGCTATCCGGGTACCTTGTATATAAACGCAGAGGCCATAGATCCCCTCCCCTCCTGCAGCCCAATGCGAACGGGCGAGGGGCCATGTTTGTATGCCGAGCCGGCTATGCCCCTAGAGTCTAGCCTGAGCCCTTTCACCAATTTTCTCACGTTTCTTGCGAGGCAGTAATCCATCTGGTCTGAAGTTCATGACAACCACAAGAACGATGCCAAAGACAAGCAATCGAGCATCCGAGATGAATCGGATACGATCTGGCAGATATCCAAGAATCGTTGCACCCACCACGACTCCCCAAATATTTCCGATGCCGCCAAATACAACACAGGCGAGGATCAGAATCGAGACATTGAGAGTGAACATCTCTGGGGCGATAAAGAGATTCTTTGAGGCATAGAGAACACCTGCTGCACCTCCGACGGCTGCTCCCAGAGAGAAAGACCAGATCTTATATTTGAGGGTATGTACTCCTAAGAGCTCTGCGACATCCTCATCTTGGCGGATCGCCTCCCACGCTCGTCCGGGACGGCGGATGCTCAGACGGCGGATCATCCAGATCGTGAGCAGAATCATGACCACAACTACCCAGAAGAAAACCTTCTGATCATCTAATTTGAACTCAAGAGGGCCGATATCTGGTGGCATCGGGATATTTGCGATTCCATTTGGACCTTTGGTCCATGAAGAGTTCAGGGCGATCAAACGGACGATCTCTCCAAAACCTAGTGTGACAATCGCCAAATAATCACCGCGTAGTCGTAGAGTTGGAAGTCCCAGCAACACTCCTGCAACCATCGCAAAGGCGATGCCAAAGGGCATGATCTGCCAGGTGTTCAAACTGGTCAGAGTTCCCATCAGAGCCATGGTGTAGGCACCAATTGCAAAGAAAGCGACATATCCCAGATCCAGCATTCCAGATTTTCCTACGACAATATTCAAACCCAGAGCCATCAGTACAAAGACTCCCACTGGATAAACCAATACTGCGTCATAGGCGGCGATCGGAGTTGCCAGGAAACTAGCTCCTGCAAATGGCAAGAGAGCAACTAACACGATTGCGCTAAGTGCGATTGTAACTCTACCTTTGCGATTTGAGCCCTCCCAGAGTTGGGCTCCGGCATCTCGCAGGTTCCAATAGTTTCGAAGCTTCATATCCTCATGCCCTCGTCTGCTGAACGGCCTCACCGAACAGACCATTTGGTTTGAAGAGTAGGACCAAAACAAGCACGATGAAGACTGTGACCGCCTTCCACTGAGTTCCAAGGACTGCAGATGCATAGACTTCAAGTAAACCAAGAGAGAGCCCGCCTAAAAATGCGCCACGTATATTTCCGATCCCACCAAGGACAGCGGCGGTAAATGCGGCCAGACCCATAGTGAATCCGATGTTGAACTTGGTGTACTCGAAGACAGTGATGTAGAAGAACCCTGCTGCTCCAGTTGCTAATCCGCCAACGAGAAAAGTCACGGTGATGACACGGTTGAGGTTGACACCCATCAACTTGGCAGAGTCTTCATTTTGTGAGACGGCGCGAATAGCCTTGCCCATACGAGAGAGCTGAATAAATCGCTCCAGCAGGATGTAAATTATCGCTGCTGCAATGATTGTGACGACCGTATCGAGTCGAATGTTGGCACCCCATACCTCAGTAAGGATCATCTTTTCTAGCACGCGAGGAGAGCCGACGGGGCGTGAGTCGGTAAGAAGGCGCATGAGCTCTGCCAATGCGATAGAGATGCCAATTGCAGAGATCAAAGTAGCCAATCGGTTCGTACCCTTCATGCGCAAGCGGCGGTATGCGACGAATTCGACGAAAACAGCGGTAAGGGCGGCTACAAACATTGACATCAGTAGTGCAGAAATGAGAACGAGAGCTAGTTTCCACCCCTTGGCAGGTTCTGATGTCTGGGTGTAATGAAAAATATCCCGGTTAGTTATTACCGTACCAAAAGTTCCCCACATGAATATCTCAGAGTTAGCAAAGTTAATCATGCGTAGAACGCCATAGACCATGGTGTAGCCAAGTGAAATCAAGACATATATGAATCCAAGGGCGATTCCGGCGATAGTGAGCGACCAGAACTGATCTATTAAAACTTCAAACATTACTCTCCTTGGATGCCAAGCTGTGAGCGTAATCTACTGCAATGCCAAGCAAGAGGTGGGTGTCTGAAGGATTTTTTTAAAGATTCTTCAGAGCACCCACCCACTAGTAAGCGTGTTGCCAAACAACTAATCGTGAGTTATTTGATGATTCCTGTATTGACGAGAACACCGTTCTTTGTCGTGAAACCTGCGAAGAGTCCGTAAGAGATGTCTCCGTTGGCATCGAACTTGATGGTATTTCCGCTCACGCTCTTACCCTTGTAGGCCTTGACCCACTTGAGCATCTTTGCGCGAGTTGTGTTTCCAGCTTTGATTCCCTCGAGGAGAATGTTTGCAGCATCGTATGACTCAACTGAGTACACACCTGATGAGACACCCATCTGCTTCTTGAAATCTGCTTCAAGCTTTGGGCTGATGCCAGCAAGGCCACCAACACCAGTGATACGTGAGCCCTCAGCTGATGCACCAGCAAGCTTTGGGAACTCCTGGTTGAAGACTCCGTCGCCTCCGGCAAATATCGCCGTTGATCCTGAGTCACGAAGCTGCTTGATAAAGATTGCTGCCTGGCTGTAGTAACCAGTGTAAATAACGACAGTTGCGCCAGATGTCTTAATTTTTGCAATTGTTGGGGCGAAATCTGTCGTTGTATTTGGCACTGAATCTCCGCCACCAACGACTGTTGCTCCAGCAACCTTCTTCAAGCCAGCTTCAACGAAGCCACGAAGAGGCACTGCATAAGCTGATTGGTCATCGAATACGAAGACCTTCGCACTTGAAACACCGGTTGTTGCGTACTTTGCCAATGCTGGACCCTGTAGGTCATCTTTTCCAACGACACGGTGGAAAACTGGTCCGCCAAAGTCAGGTGATGCAGGATCTGTGAGTGATACTCGTGTAGCAGATGGAGAGATCATGACTAATCCGCCAGCCTTATAATAAGGAAGTGATGCGATTGTTGCACCTGAGTAAGCAGGTCCGACAACGCCAAGAATGCTCTTGTTAGAGCCAGTTCCTGGAGCAACTGTCGATGCGACAGCTGGATCTCCCTGATCATCTACTGAAACGATTTTGATTTTGATATTTGGGTTCTTCTTCATGAAGAGTTTGGCAGCGTATTTGACTGCGTTCTGCTCATCGATGCCAGTTGAGGCCTCTCCACCTGAGAGTGGGCCTTGGTAGGCGATTGTGTAAGTCTTAACGGCTGCCTGCGCGTTGGTTGCTGCTGCAACGCCGAAAACGAGAGCGGCTGCAGAGACAACAGCGAGTGAGCGCTGAATTTTTGAATTCATGTACTGCCTTTCCTATTTTGTTACATAAGTCCCGGGACAGGGTTTAAATCAGAATAATGGATGTGACATCGAGATTTCAAGGCGAAGATGAGCGTGAAATGTTTCAATTTCGTTATAAATACCCTTACTCCCCGACCTGAAAGGGAGTTATTTATGGGGTGCGGCCTCTGGATTGATGACTGCCTGTGCGATCGCCTTCATGCTCATACGCCTATCCATGGCCGCGCGCTGGATCCAGGAGAAAGCTTCAGGCTCCGAGAGATTAAGTGCCTTCATCAAAATTCCCTTAGCCCGATCGATCAATTTACGTGTCTCCAGGCGCTCATATAAATCAGAGACCTCATCGGCCAGAGATTTCATCTGCACATGCCTGCTGATTGCAATCTCAATTGCGGGAACTAAGTCGCTAATAGTAAAGGGTTTTACGACATAAGCCATGACACCAGCATCCCTGGCGCGATCAACGAGCTCTCTCTGAGAGAAGGCAGTGAGCATGAGTACTGGGGCTATGGTAATAATTTTTTCAGCCGCTGAGATCCCATCTAATATCGGCATCTTGACATCAAGAATTGCAATATCAGGCCTGTGCAACTTCGCCAATTCAATAGCCTCTTGTCCATTACTTGCCTCAGCGATTACTTCATAGCCAGCATCGCGCAGCATCTCGACCAAGTCCATACGAATGAGAGCCTCATCTTCAGCGACGAGAATACGAATCACAACGATTATTCCTTTCAGAGCACACGTGCGATGAGTGTGCCCCGAGTCGGATTCGAACCGACACTATGCAGTGTTTGAGACTGCCCTCTCTACCGTTGGAGTACCGAGGCGATACGCTAAATCTTAGCGGTAGGCAGGAGCGACCCCACCAACGGCATCTCCCACGCGGTGAACACGCATTGCATTAGTGGAGCCGGGGATCCCTGGAGGAGAGCCGGCAACAATCATCACATTATCCCCAATGAGAGCGCGCCCTGAATCGATTAAGACTGAGTCGACAAGTTTCACCATCTCATCGGTTGCTCCAACAATCGGAGTCAACATTGATTCAACTCCCCACGAGAGTGCTAGTCGATTGAAAGTACCGACCTCTGGAGTCATCGCAAGAATGGGAATCGGTGAGCGCAAGCGCGACATGCGGCGGGCAGAATCACCACTTTGTGTAAAGGCGACCAAGTATTTGGCATCAACAATCGCTCCAACCTCAGTGGCGGCCTTTGTGATAGCACCACCCTTGGTGCGTGGGGCTGTCTTGATTGGACGAATCCGATCAAGTCCACCCTCCTCCGTCTTTTGAATAATTCGTGCCATTGTCTGCACCGATTCGATGGCAAACTCACCCACGCTCGTCTCACCCGAGAGCATCAGGGCATCTGCGCCATCTAGGACAGCATTAGCGCAATCTGTGGCCTCAGCGCGTGTCGGCCGAGAGTTAGTGATCATCGAATCTAGCATCTGTGTTGCGACAATGACGGGTTTGGCCATGTCACGCGCGAGTTCGACACAGAGTTTTTGCACCAATGGCACATCTTCAATAGGAAGCTCCACCCCAAGATCGCCCCGTGCGACCATGATGCCATCAAACACCTCGATGATTTCCTTGATATTTGTTACGGCCTGTGGTTTTTCAATCTTGGCAATCACTGGGATTCGAACACCCTCTTCATCCATAATCTTATGAACATCTTTGACATCAGCTGCATCCCGCACAAAGGAGAGTGCGATGAAATCAGCGCCAGTGCGTAGAGCCCAACGAAGGTCCTCAACATCCTTTTCTGACATAGCAGGCACAGAGACGGCTATACCTGGCAGATTGATTCCTTTATTATTACTCACCATCCCAGATTCGATGACTCTGGTAATAACATCATTGCCAATTACCTGAGTGACTTGAACAGTGACTTTCCCGTCATCGATGAGTATGTGATCCCCAACTTTACAATCTCCAGGCAGTCCCTTGTAGGTCGTTCCGACTCGTTCCTTCGTCCCTTCGATCTCATCAGTTGTGATTGTGAAGATATCTCCACGGGAGAGTTCATGAGGACCGGCAAGAAAGCGGGCGAGGCGAATCTTCGGCCCCTGTAGGTCGACTAGTATCGCAATAGGACGTCCTGCCGCTTTAGCGCCAGCTCGCACCTGATCAAAGCGCACTTGGTGCTCGGCATATGTCCCATGTGAGAGATTGAGGCGCGCCATATTCATCCCAGCATCGATGAGCTCCTTGACTTTATGCTCTGATTCAACTGCAGGGCCCATGGTGCATACAATCTTGGCTCGCCGCATATAAGAACTCTAAACCATCAATTGGCGTGCTGTTGGCTCTATCGGATACGGCAGTTGAGTATCGCCGGTGAGATATCTATCCACCGATGATGCAGCGCTACGACCTTCGGCGATAGCCCAGACGATGAGTGACTGCCCACGGCCAGCATCGCCAGCGACGAAAACTCCATCATTATTTGCAGCATAGTTCGCATCTCGGACGATATTTCCACGATCATCGATTGCGACCTCCAACTGATCAAGTAAGGCAGAGCGCTCAGGTCCGGTGAAACCTAATGCGAGGAAGACAAAATCGGCACGTATCTCCCTGTCACTTCCTAAGACCGGCTCAAACTTGCCGTCGATAAATTCAGTCTCGACGATTTTGATGGCGCGCAAGTTTCCAGCCTCATCTCCTAAGAACTCCTCTGTGCTCACAGAGAACATACGATTATCTCTCTCCTCATGCGCACTTGAGATGCGATAAATCATTGGATATGTTGGCCATGGGTGTTGCTCTGCCCGCTCATCACTTGGTCTTGGCATGATCTCTAATTGAGTGATGCTTGCCGCACCTTGGCGAATAGCGGTACCCAAACAATCTGCGCCCGTATCCCCACCGCCTAGAATCACGACATGCTTTCCCGCGACGTTAATACCATCAGGTTCGACCTCACCTAGGGCCTGCGCATTGCCCCAGGGTAGGTACTCCATCGCTTGATGGACACCAACGAGGTCGCGACCAGGAATATCAAGTTCACGCCATTTTGTAGCTCCTACTGCTAAAACGATTGCATCATATTTTTTGCGAAGGGTAGAGCCCGTGAGCTCTCCTCCCACATCTACCCCAGTGCGAAAACGAGTGCCCTCTCTCTCCATTTGATTTAATCTGCGATCAAGAAT
The DNA here is from genome assembly GCA_005800815.1 of Actinomycetota bacterium. Taxonomy (GTDB): domain Bacteria; phylum Actinomycetota; class Actinomycetes; order Nanopelagicales; family Nanopelagicaceae; genus Planktophila. The sequence continues at coordinate 14,260 of SYEK01000036.1, read as the reverse complement.
GTGTTTCTCCATCTTAAACTCGGGAATTCCATAGCGCAGTAGCCCACCGATCTTCGCCGCGCGCTCATATACGGCCACAGTGTGACCTGCGCGAGTTAACTGTTGAGCAGCGGCTAAACCGGCTGGCCCCGAGCCAATAACGGCAACTGTTTTGCCTGTAATACGATCAGGTGCCAAAGGCTTGACCATCCCACCTGCAAAAGCCTCTTCCACGGTGCGAAGCTCCACCTGCTTGATCGTCACCGCATCAAGGTTGATTGCCACGACGCATGCACTCTCACATGGCGCAGGACAAAGCCGCCCGGTGACCTCAGGAAAGTTATTGGTCGCATGCAGGCGGTTAATCGCCTCCTGCTTATCTCCTCTATGAATCAGGTCATTCCACTCAGGGATGAGATTTCCAAGAGGGCAACCTGAATGACAGAAAGGGATACCGCAATCCATACAACGCCCTGCCTGCTTTTGTAGATGCTCAAAGCTCTGTGGCTCATAGACCTCGCGCCAATCTTGAATGCGCACATCAACCGGACGCCGTGATGGAAGCTCACGCGCTGTTGTAAGAAAACCCTTTGGATCAGCCAAGTGCTGCCACCTCCATAACAAGAGCATCAACTGGAAGGCCCTCACGAGTAGCCCGTGCCATGGCATCGAGCACCCGGGCATAGTCACGTGGCATGACCAAGGAGATGCGCTTAATTGATACATCCCAATCTGAAAGAAGTTTGGAGGCGATGATTGAATCGGTGTTGTCGGCGAACTCCATAATCAATGATTTGAGCAGATCTCTCTGGTCATCTGGGACTGCAAGAATATCGACCATGTCGGTATTTACCTGTGCTGAAACCAAATCCAGGACGAAGGCTCGGCCTCCGGACATTCCAGCGGCAAAGTTGCGTCCAATAGATCCGAGAACGATAACCGTTCCGCCCGTCATATATTCACAACCGTGATCTCCGATTCCTTCAACAACTGCGATCGCTCCAGAGTTCCTTACGCAAAAGCGTTCTCCAACAATGCCACGGATCATAATCTGACCAGAGGTTGCTCCATAGCCGATGACATTTCCTGCAATCACATTCTCATGCGATGCAAACGGTGATTTGATATCTGGACGAACTATGACGCGCCCACCAGATATCCCCTTACCGACGTAGTCATTTGAATCACCGAACAAGCGAAGTGTGAGTCCGGCTGGGATAAATGCCCCAAGGGACTGGCCGGCCGAGCCGCGCAAGGTAATGTCAACTGTGCCATCAGGCAGGCCTGCGCCACCATACCTGCGTGTTATCTCGGCTCCGAGCATGGTTCCAACTGTGCGATTGACATTTTGCACTGGCAGATCGATACGAACTAACTCTTTTTTCATCAGTGCAGGCTGTGAAAGAGCTATGAGTTGGTTGTCCAGGGCGGCATCCAAGCCATGGTCTTGAACCTGCGTATTGTGCAATGAGCTTGTGACCTGTGGTCGAGCGAGTAGTGGTGATAAATCCAGACCACTAGCCTTCCAGTGATCCACTGCCTTTCTAGTCTCTAAGTATTCGACATGACCTATCGCCTCGAGGAGAGTCTTAAAACCAAGACTTGCCAAGATTTCGCGTACCTCTTCTGCGATGTACTCAAAGAATGTCTCAACGAATTCGGGCTTACCGGTAAAGCGTGCTCGAAGTTCGGGGTTTTGAGTTGCAACTCCCACAGGACAGGTATCTAAATGACAGACACGCATCATGATGCAGCCTGAGACAACGAGAGGCGCAGTGGCAAATCCATACTCCTCTGCGCCAAGAAGTGCGGCAATCACCACGTCGCGGCCAGTCTTTAGCTGCCCATCGGCTTGGACGACTATTCGATCGCGAAGATTGTTCAGTAGCAATGTCTGTTGGGTCTCAGCAAGTCCTAACTCCCAAGGCGCACCTGCATGCTTGAGCGATGTCAATGGAGATGCACCAGTGCCACCATCATGACCAGAGATTAGAACTACATCGGCATGTGCCTTACTGACACCGGCGGCAACTGTCCCGACACCGACTTCGGCAACTAGCTTTACGTGCACACGTGCATTCTTATTTGCATTCTTCAAATCATGGATGAGTTGAGCCAGATCTTCTATTGAATAGATGTCATGATGGGGTGGAGGTGAAATGAGCCCAACACCTGGGGTTGAGTAACGCACCTTTGCAATCCATGGATAGACCTTATTACCAGGCAACTGTCCGCCCTCGCCAGGCTTGGCACCCTGGGCGATTTTTATCTGAATATCATCGGCACTTACCAGATATTCACTAGTGACTCCGAAACGACCCGATGCAACCTGTTTGATCGAAGAGCGTTTTGAATCTCCATTTGCCTCAAGCACATTGCGTGATGGATCCTCCCCACCCTCACCAGTATTTGATTTACCACCCAAGCGATTCATAGCAATAGCCAGGGTTTCATGTGCCTCTTGCGAGACCGAGCCATAGGACATCGCTCCCGTAGAAAAACGAGCGATAATTGCTCGAGCCGGCTCAACTTGATCGATTGAGATTGGTCTTTGATTCTTAAATTCGAAGAGGCCACGAAGGGTCATAAGGCGAGAGCTCTGATCATTGACGCGCTCGGTATAGCGCTTGAAAATGTCATAGCGCTTTGTGCGCGTAGAGTGTTGAAGGGCAAAGACTGTCTCTGGATCAAATAAATGAGGTTCACCCTCGCGTCGCCACTGGTACTCACCCCCGATAGGCAGACGTTTCGTACCTGGGACTTCTCCCCCAGGTGGATAAGCGATGTGATGGCGTGCAATCGTCTCTTGAGCGATGACTTCGAGTGAGACACCACCTAAACGCGAAGTTGTTCCGGTAAAGAACTCATCTACGAGTTCGGCACTCAAACCGATAGCCTCAAAGACCTGTGCACCCGTATATGAGGCGATTGTGCTGATACCCATCTTGGACATCACCTTGAGCACACCTTTGCCCAATGATTTGATCAAGTTGTTCACCGCTTTTTCAGGAGTGATCCCAGTGATGACACCTTGCAGCACCAAATCTTCGGCACTCTCCATAGCAAGATATGGGTTGACTGCAGCCGCACCATAGCCAATAAGAAGTGCGACATGATGGACCTCACGCACATCACCGGCCTCAACGACGAGCCCAACTTTTGTACGGGTTTTTTCACGGATTAAGTGGTGATGCACCGCCGAGGTCAACAACAACGATGGGATTGGTGCCTCTTCGGTATCGCCATCACGATCAGATAAGACGATGATATGAGCGCCATCCTCTATCGCCCGCGAAACCTCAGCCTTAATCTCATTGAGCCTGGTGCGTAATCCATCTCCACCCTCTGCGACAAAGAAAAGTCCACGAACCACATGGGCACTCAAACCTGGATAATCTCCATCGGCATTGACGTGAATTATCTTTGCGAGCTCATCGTTATCGATTACTGGAAATGCTAATGAGATATGGCGACATGAGGCTGGACCTGGATCCAAGAGATTGTGCTCGGGCCCCATCGCTGTTCCCAAACTTGTGACTAATTCTTCGCGGATAGCATCCAATGGTGGATTTGTTACCTGAGCGAAGAGCTGTGAAAAATAATCAAAGAGCAAACGTGGTTTGTTTGACAGGGCGGCAATAGGAGTATCTGTTCCCATTGAGCCAAGGGCCTCCATGCCATTACGTGCCATGGGAGTGACCAACATGCGCAACTCCTCTTCGCTGTATCCAAATGCCCGCTGGCGTCGAAGAACTGATGAGTGTGGATAGACAATATGCTCGCGTGATGGCAGATCACTTAATTTCACCATTCCATCTTTGAGCCAATCTCCATAGGGAGCGGCCTTTGCAAGTGAATCCTTTATCTCCTCATCTTCAATGATCCGTCCGGCTTCGATATCAACTAAGAACATCTTGCCGGGCTGCAATCGCCCTTTTCGAACTATCTCTTGCGGGGCGATATCCAGCACCCCAACTTCAGAGGCGAGCACCACCAAACCATCCTGTGTTACCCAAAAGCGAGAAGGGCGCAGACCATTGCGATCAAGGACAGCTCCTACTTGATGGCCATCGGTGAATGTGACACAGGCAGGTCCATCCCATGGCTCCATCAATGATGCATGGAAAGCATAGAAATCTCGTCGTGATTGTGACATTAAACTGTGATTCTCCCAGGCCTCAGGAATCATCATCAATACTGCATGGGGAAGTGACCTTCCGCCTAAATACAAAAGCTCAAGCACCTCGTCAAAGGATGCAGAGTCACTTCCCGAGATATCAACAATCGGAAATAATCGCTTGAGATCGCCTGGAATTACATCACTCTCTAGCAGAGTCTCACGGGCACGCATCCAGTTGCGGTTGCCCTTGACTGTATTGATCTCACCGTTGTGGGCAATGAAGCGATATGGATGCGCTAAAGGCCATGATGGAAAAGTGTTTGTGGAAAAACGTGAGTGCACCAGTGCCAAGGGCGAGACGACACGCTCATCACTTAAATCTGGGAAGAAGTCCTCAAGCTGACCGGTTGTGAGCATGCCCTTGTAGACGATTGTTTGAGCAGAAAGTGATGGAAAGTAGAGCGGTAATGTGTGCTCGGCCCGTTTTCGCAGACAAAACGCCATGCGCTCCAAGATAAGACCCTGCTCGGCCCTTACACCACTGAGAAATACCTGATGAAACTCTGGCATCACTGAGCGCGCAGTAATACCCAATCCCAGGGCGTTGATGGGCAGCTCGCGCCAACCAAGCACCTGTAAACCCTCCTCGGCAGCGATGCGCGCCATATCTTCCTTGACATCTCTTCCATTTTCAATAAATGCAATTCCCGTGACATACGAGCCGGCCTGAGGTAGTTCAAAGGAGGTGACGGCTTGAAAAAACTTATCTGGAATTCGAATGAGTATTCCCGCTCCATCGCCGCTATCTGGCTCAGCACCTGATGCACCGCGGTGCTCAAGGTTTCGCAAAGCCGTCAGAGCTTTTTCTACGATCTCATGTGAAGCGGTTTTGGTGAGCGTTGCAACCATCGCGACGCCACATGCATCGTGTTCTTGGGCAGGGCTGTAGAGGCCCTGTGCAGGTGGGTAGTTGGAGGTTAAAGCCATGGTTGAAGAGCTCCGATTGTCGATTCAGCTGCGGGACAACCTTGGCCCGTTAATGCCTATTTAATCTTTCATGCAGGATAAGGGTAGCAAGAATGCTCTACGTTGGCAGTGCTAGATACCGGCTATCTGAGCGAATCCCCCGATTACAGCGGTGATGGCCATGCCCAACGCCCCTCCAAGCAGGACGCGAGTGGTAGTCGGGACAAGTTTAGATCCTGCAGTACGTGCGCTGGTTATCCCGGTCAGGACAAGTCCCATGGTTGTAAAGCCAATGATGCTCGATGTGATGGCACCTGGCGTCGGTGCAAAGGCCCCAATGAATGGGATCAAACCACCGACCGTGAATGCCATCGCAGATGCGATCGCTGCCTGAAGAGGGCGAGCCTTTGTCCTGGGGTTTTGTCCGAGCTCATCGCGCAGATGGGCCTCAAGAGGATCCCTGGCATGCATCTGAAGTGCCACCTGCAGTGCAAGCTCTGGTGTTAAGCCGCGCTCTATATATATGTGCTGGAGTTCAACTAGCTCTGCCTCGGGATCCAGGGAGAGGTGTTCAATCTCCATTTCACGATCCGAGTTTTCAATATCGTTTTGTGAGCGCACTGAAACGTACTCTCCCACTGCCATCGACATCGCCCCTGCCGTTATCCCTGCCAGACCTGCAGTGACAAGAAACTCATTTTTACCTGCTGCCACCACACCGATCATCAATGAGGCGGTAGAGACCAGACCATCATTTGCGCCCAACACGGCTGCGCGCAACCAACCCGCACGACCTGAACGGTGGTTGAGGTTACGTGCATAGACATCCTCTAGAGCCATAACCCCTACTCTACCTGAGATTATCTGCGCCATCCTTGTGTATCTTGGTCAGTACAAAACAGGCTCCGATGGCTACACAGATTGCGACCCAAACATTGATCCGAAGCCCGAATAATTCATTGGCCTGATCGATTCGTAGCATCTCAATCCCCATACGTGCCAGGCAATATCCAAGAACATAGAGAGTGAAAATCTGCCCTGGGTAGAATCTTTTCTTCAATCGAATCAATACAAAGGCGAGAATAGTGCACCAGATCGCCTCGTATAAAAAGGTCGGATGAAAAGTGGAGTACTCGAGGAAGCCAACTGGTCTGTTCAGTGATGGGACTTCTAGCGCCCATGGCGCATCTAAGGGTCGACCAAAGAGCTCGATGTTGAACCAGTTCCCAAATCGACCAATTGCTTGAGCAAAGAGGACTCCAGGGGCAAGGGCGTCCAAGAAGTATGCAAAGGGTGGCAGCTCGACCTTCTTGGCCAGCCCTCGATATCTCAGCGCTGCAGCAACTGTTCCCAGAGCGATAGCGCCCCAGATCCCAAGTCCTCCCTGCCAAATCTTGAGGGCATCGAGTGGAGTGCCATCGCTCCCGAAATATTCTGCTGGAGATGAGATGACGTGATAAAGCCGTCCCCCAATGATCCCCATGGGAATAGCTGTAATCGCAACTTCAGAGACAACGGAGGTGCCGTGTGGAGAAACGGCCCGAAATCTCTTATCACCTAACCATAGAGCGACGGCAATACCAATGATGATGCATACGGCGTAGAGATATATGGTGAATGGCCCGATCTCCAACGCCGAAACTGTTGGCGATGGGATCGAGCGAGGCAACTCTTAGCCAGCCTCTACAGCAAGGCGGAACTCATTCTCATCAAAGCTATTAGACATGCGCTCCCACAACTTACCATTGATAAATACTGTTGGAGTGCCCCGAACATTATATGCAGCCATCGAATCAGCATGAGTTTTTACCAACTCTAGTTTTGCACCACTTGCCACGCACTCCTTGAATTTCTCTGACTTGATCCCGATTTTCTCGCCGATCTTGATGAGATTTTCATTGGAGTAGAAGCCCGAGTTCTCAAGCGCAGGCTGCACCATATATACCGATTTATGAAAATCAAGATATTGACTCTCATCGGCAGCGCACATCATCGCATTTGCTGTGCGAATAGATTCAGGTCCAAGAAACGAGGCAATGTGATAAACGACCGTGGCTCTCTGAGATCTAATCATTGTCTCAACGTATCTGCCCAGAGAGCTTTCAAATGTTTCACAGACTGGACATTGAGGATCCTCCCAGATATCAATACGCACTGGTGCTCCTGGATTGAGAACCAAGCCTGAGCCAGCGCCACTATCAAGGGTGGTGGAGATGGGGGCGCCCAATGTGTAGTCATCGAGGGCCTTAAATGACTCATTTGCCTTTGTCGAGGAGCTCATCATTGAGAAGGCAACCCCTGTGACAACCACAAGTGCGACCATTCCGATGACCAACCATCGTGTGAAGTTATCCCCGCCCGAACCTGAACGTGCCTGTTTAGACATTTTCACTCTCCTTCTTCACAGATTGTGACTTCTCTAGACTGAACAGACCATAAGGGAAAAAGTATAGATAGAGGGCACACAGTCCTAAGCCTAAGTCACGGGCGATCTCTATCGCATAGGCGCGATGCGCTTTGGCCGCCTGGGATGGATCAATCACGCCACCACCACCAAAACAGCCACAGTCGATGAGAATCCCGCGGGCCCAGACGCTAATAATCGCTGCGATGAATACGACCATGATGGCACCAGAAATCAGGGACATCATACGAACCGAGAGGCCGATAATCAGGAGAGTTCCGATTGCGATCTCAAGCCAAGGAAGTGCGTAGCCCACAATATGGGCTACCTGCGTGGGCAGGATTTTATAGGCTGCAACGGCGCTGGCCGCCTCAGCGGGAACGAAGGCCTTCAAGCCTCCGGCGACGAGCAGCACTGCACCCAGGACCAAGCGCGCGAGCAAGGTAATGATCGGTTGAAACTTTTCGTTGAAATTCTTCATCGACCCTCACGTACTCCCGCTGCTAACTCCTTTGCCAAGAGCGATAGTGCATTCATGGCAATCTCCTCACCCTCATTTGTGAGCAGAATCTTAATGAATGCCGAACCAACAATCACTCCATCGGCGTAGGCGGCCACAGATTTTGCCTGCTCGCGGGTAGAGACTCCTAGACCGACACAGACAGGAAGTGATGTCACTGCACGGACTCGACTCACAAGAGCAGCGGCATCCCCTGAGACTGTGGTGCGAGCACCTGTCACACCCATGACGCTCGCGGCATAGACAAAGCCACCAGTCCTGGCAGCGACTTGGGCAAGACGTGCATCACTGGTACTTGGTGCAACAACATAAATAGGATTTATTGCATGAGTTAATGTTGCAGCCAGCCAATGCTCGGACTCCTCGATGGTCAAATCAGGAGTGATAACACCCGAACCACCATGAGCTGCAATCGCCTTAGCAAACTCATCGACACCGTATTTCTCAACTGGATTCCAGTACGTCATGACAACCGCCGCGACACCAGCATCACTTGCGGTTTGAAGCGCGGTCAAAACATCGGCTGCATTGGTACCCGCTTTGATCGCTATCTCTGCCGCCTCTTGGATCGTAGGACCATCCATAATCGGATCGCTGTAAGGAAAACCAATTTCGATGGCATCGACACCAGCATCTGCGAGGACTGCAATCGCACGCGCACAAGCTTTTTTAGAGGGAAAGCCAGCGGGAATATAGGCGATGAGGGCGGCACGATTCTCGCTACGAACCTTTACAAACAGATCATCAAGGGCCGTGCTCACAGAGGGATTCCAAAGTAGCTCGCTGCTGTCTGCACATCCTTATCTCCTCGACCCGATAAGTTGATGAGCAGTAGCGCATCGGATCCAAGCTCGTTTCCGACGATAATGGCACCGGCTAATGCATGAGCCGTCTCGATCGCAGGGATAATGCCCTCTGTTTTGCAAAACAGTGCGAAGGCATTCATCGCTGCATCATCGTTGATTGCACGATATTCGGCTCGGCCAAGTGTGTGTAAGTATGCATGTTCAGGACCAACGCCTGGGTAATCTAGCCCTGCAGAGATTGAGTGTGATTCGATCGTCTGTCCATTCTCATCTTGAAGGACGTACGAGCGCGTGCCGTGCAGCACACCCGGGGATCCGCCTGTAATCGTTGCTGCATGACGACCGGTTTCGAGGCCATCTCCACCTGCCTCAAAGCCAATCAAACGCACAGCCTCATCAGGGATGAAGGCATGAAAAATTCCAATTGCATTTGAACCTCCACCGATGCATGCAAGGACGGCATCTGGGAGCCTTCCGCAAAGACCCAACACCTGCTCGCGCGACTCTTCACCGATTATCTTGTGAAAATCACGGACCATCGTTGGAAATGGATGAGGGCCGGCAACGGTTCCAAGCATGTAGTGGGTGGTATCGACATTGGTCACCCAGTCACGCATCGCCTCATTGATCGCATCTTTTAAGGTTCGAGAGCCAGATGTAACGGGGAAGACCTCGGCCCCCAATAATTTCATTCTCGCAACATTCAAGGCCTGTCGACGTGTGTCCTCTTCACCCATGTAGACGACACACTCAAGTCCCATGAGCGCCGCCGCTGTCGCCGCTGCGACACCATGCTGACCTGCACCAGTCTCTGCGATAATCCTCTTCTTACCCATACGTTTTGCAAGCAGCGCCTGGCCTAAGACATTGTTGATCTTGTGGCTACCCGTGTGGTTGAGATCCTCACGCTTGAGAAGAATCCTTGCGCCCCCTGCGTATTCGGCGAATCTCTTGGCCTCAGTGATAATGCTCGGACGCCCCGTGTAGGTGCGATGTAACTCTGTGAGTTCAGCCAAGAAGAGAGGATCTTTTTGAGCGGCATTATGTGCATCCTCTAACTCATTGAGGGCGCCGATGAGTGCCTCTGGAACGAAGCGACCACCGAACTGACCAAAGTGACCGACCTGCTCGTTGACTTCTATGATCATTTGGAAAGTCTATCCAGACCGAGAAGTTCGCGCATTGCGATTGCCGGATCATCCGCCTTCACAAGGGCCTCTCCCACGAGAATTGCAGTCGCGCCATATTTTTGAGCCGATTCGACATCGGCCCGCGATGCGATCCCAGACTCTGCCACACGCACTACCGATTGTGGAAGGCGCGGAATCAACTCTGCAAATACGGAAGGGTCGAGCTCTAACGTCTTTAAATTCCGAGAGTTGACTCCTACGATCTGTGGGGAGATCTCTAATGCCCTCTCTAACTCGTCATTGGTATGTACCTCAACAATTACTCGCATTCCTAGCTCAAGTGATAACTGGTGATAATCATTGAGTTGACTCGCACCAAGAGCTGCGACGATCAAAAGGACGAGATCTGCCCCATGCGCCCTGGCTTGAAAAAACTGATACTCATCAATCATGAAATCTTTTCGAAGAATAGGGGTATCAACGCGTGCACGAACGGCATCAAGATCTGCAAGGGAGCCACCGAAACGGCGCTGCTCAGTGAGCACACTGATTATCGTTGCACCAGCAAGGCAGTATTTTTCACCAAGTCCGGCTGGATCATCGATTTTCGCAAGAGCACCTTTACTCGGTGAGGAGCGTTTAACCTCAGCGATAATCGACATCTCGTTTTTGAGTAATGTTGCAAGAGGATCACGTGCTGGCGGAATAGTATCAATCACCTCAGATATCTGAGCCATAGATACTCGTGAGAGAGCCAAATCCTCACGCACTCCCTCAATGATCAAATCCAATACGCTCATGTAGATTTCTCATCACTGGGATCGATGCCTTTATTGAGCGCATCCCACGAGTTCAAAGACTTCGGTGTCCTGTCATATCGGGAGGATAGTTTTAGTTTGCGACCTGCGAAGACTGCCACTATCAAGATGACCACCGCGCTCATAATGATCGCTATTGAGCTCTTCATCTAGGCAGTTCGCATTCTATTGGCGGCATCAACTGCACCCAAGACTGCAGCTGCCTTGTTGTAACACTCTTGGTTTTCTGACTCCGGATCTGAATCGGCAACAACACCGGCTCCGGCTTGGACATAAGCGATGCCGTTGTGTATTAATGCCGTGCGGATGGCGATACATGTGTCGATATTGCCCGTAAAATCGATATAACCCACGATTCCACCATAAAGGGCGCGACGTGTTGGCTCTAGACCTTCGATGATCTCCATCGCCCGAGGTTTAGGTGCACCTGAGAGAGTTCCAGCAGGAAATACCGAGAACAACGCATCAACCGCAGTGTAATGTGCTGCTAATTTACCGGTAACTGTTGAGACGATGTGCATCACATGTGAGTAGCGTTCGATGTGCATGAAATCTGTTACCTCGACGCTTCCAGGCTCACACACCCGGCCTAAATCATTTCTGCCCAGATCTACGAGCATCAAATGCTCGGCCCGCTCTTTGGGATCCGCCAAGAGCTCTTCTCCTAGGTGATGATCTTCCTGCTCTGAGGCAGAGCGCTTTCGAGTACCTGCAATCGGGTGAATCATGACATCGCGGCCATTGACCTTAACAAGTGCCTCAGGGCTAGATCCCACAACATCGATACCACCAGTGAAACGAAAGAGATACATATAAGGGCTTGGATTATTTAACCTGAGCATCCGGTAAATATCGAGTGCATCGGATGCGCACTCCATCTCAAAGCGCTGAGATAGGACTATCTGGAAGGCCTCTCCTGCCATGATCTCCTCTTTTGCCAAAAGGATCTTATTTTTGAAATCACTTGCAGGGATATTTGACTTGAAGGTTGGTGATGAAGGGCTTTCGATTGCTGCAACATCACCTGGTATCGAAGCGGCCAAGTCGATCTGCATACGATCTAACCGTTGTGTACAGGCCTGGAATGCCTCATCTACCCGATCATCGCTACCATCCCAATTAATGGCATTAGCAATCAAGGTTATTGTTCCATCACTATGATCTAAAACCGCTAGATCACTTGTCAACATAAAACTCAACTCTGGAAGGGGCAGATCCTTGAGAGCAAGGTTTGGAATCCTCTCCAACCTTCGCACTACGTCATAACCCATGAAGCCGACCAACCCACCAGTCAGAGGCGGTAAGCCTGCGACCTTGGGCGATCGCAGGTGCACAGCGCTCAATCGCAACGCTTGTAGGGGATCAATTCCAGTGGGTGCCCCTGCAGGAGGGGTGCCCTGCCAATAGGCCAGGCCATCTACCTCACTCAATGTCGCCTCGCTTCTAACTCCGATAAATGAGTAGCGCGACCATGCACCACCATGCTCGGCAGACTCGAGAAGAAAGGTATTAGGTGCATCCTTAGCTAACTTTCGATATATGCCGATAGGTGTCTCACCATCTGCCAGAAGCCGGCGCGATACTGGGATTACATTCGAAATCTTTGCATAGGCACGAAACTCCTCTAGATTCATGAAATCAAATCTGGAGAAGTATCGAGTGTAAGTGGATTATGAAAACAGGTTTCTTTACCTGTGTGACAGGCTGTACCCGTCTGTGTCACCTTCAATAAAAGAGCATCACCATCACAATCGAGTGTGATGCTGTGTACCTCTTGAATATGTCCCGATGTTGCACCTTTGATCCATATCTCATTGCGACTACGGCTCCAAAATGTCGCCCGCCCACTTGTCAAGGTTGCCGCTAAAGAATCAGAGTTCATGTATGCCAGCATCAAAATCTCACCACTTATCGAATCTTGTACTATCGCTGGAATCAACGCACTGGGATCTTTGAGTGCAGATGCGATTGCAGGATCTAGTCTCTCCATAGGTTAATTCTGCCCTACAACGAGGTAGAGGTGCGCACGGGATAACTCTGTGCGCCAAGAAATGACTTGACATCACTAATTCGATGGACTCCAAAGTGAAAAACAGAGGCTGCAAGCAGTGCATCGGCACCGGCATCAAGAGCGGCGGCAAAATCCTCTAAGCCACCAGCCCCACCACTTGCAATCAGAGGAACCTTGGATACTGCCCGCACCGCAGCGATCATGCCCGTGTCGTATCCGGCACGAGTGCCATCGGCATCCATTGAGTTCAATAAGATCTCACCAGCTCCTAATGCACAGGCTCTCTGCACCCATTCGAGTGCATCCATGCCCCCACTCTCACGCCCTCCATGGGTCGTGACTTCAAAACCTGATTGAGTACGAGCCCTTCGCACATCCAGTGAGAGAACGAGTACTTGTGATCCAAAGCGATCTGCGATCTCAGCGATGAGTTCAGGTCTTGCGATGGCGGCGGTATTGATCGATACCTTGTCGGCACCGGCGCGCAAAAGCCGATCTACATCCTGCACGGTGCGGATTCCTCCACCCACTGTGAGAGGAATAAATACCTGTTCTGCTGTCTGCCTCACGACATCGAGTGTTGTCTCGCGCCCAGAGCTACTCGCCGAGATATCTAAAAATGTGAGCTCGTCTGCGCCCTCAGCCCCGTATAAAGCGGCCATCTCAACTGGATCTCCCGCATCAACGAGATTTGTAAAGTTGACTCCTTTCACCACGCGTCCTTCGGTGACATCTAGACATGGGATTATTCGCACAGAAAGCGTCATCCGTTCACAACCTTTAATGCCTGATCTAAAGTGAAGACACCTGCGTAGAGGGCTTTTCCAACTATCGCACCCTCGATACCAATCGAGGTAAGAGCGGCAAGATCTGCGATGTCGGCCAAGCTTGAGACTCCTCCACTTGCAACGACTGGCCTTGAAGTGGCAGCACACACTGATTTTAAGAGTTCAATGTTGGGGCCTGCCAATGTGCCATCTTTTGTGACATCGGTGAGGACATAGCGGGCGCAGCCATCACGATCGAGTCGCTCGATAGTTTCGAAAAGATCTCCACCTTGACTCCTCCAACCACGGGCGGCAAGAGTCCTGCCGCGCACATCTAAGCCAACAGCAATCAAATCACCGTACTGCGCAATCACCTGAGCGGTCCAAACCGGGTTTTCCAGAGCCGCCGTTCCTAGGTTGATACGCCGGCAACCTGTGGCGATCGCCCGTTCTAAGGATGCATCATCACGGATGCCACCCGAAAGTTCGACCTTGATATCTAGTGCGCCAACTACTTGAGCTAATAGGAGTGCATTATCCCCGCGTCCGAAGGCTGCATCAAGATCAACTAAGTGAATCCACTCTGCTCCAGCACTTTGAAACTCAAGTGCGACCTCTAGTGGTGCTCCATAAATACTCTCCTGCGAGAGCTCGCCCTGCACCAATCGAACGGCGCGCCCATCCTTCACATCAACTGCAGGCAGTAGCTCCAAAGCCTTCATAGAGAACGGCTCCAATT
>SYEK01000035.1 GCA_005800815.1 Actinomycetota bacterium | reverse complement strand
TCGGTGAATATGAAGCGCTTCATCTTCGGATTCCATCGACGAGTCTGATGTCCGAAATGGACCCCACTGTCGAGAAGCTCTCGCATTGTTACAACTGCCATGGCAGGTTTACTCCTTCATAGATTTAATGCGCACGCGCAGAAAACCCGCTCGGTTTTGGCCAGACATTTGTCGGGCCCGTCGCACTCGAAATCACCGACCATAATCTCTTATGGACCGAGGTGGTTATGCCGACCTGAGTCAGTGAGTGCTGAGATGTCACCATCACTTACGAGATAGTGCAGGCTAAATCCTACCCGTAATGAGCGGGTGCAAACTACCGTCCAATCAGGCGCAAAAGCCCCCAAGAGGTGATTCGAAGGATCGCCTCAATCGCGATAGGCACCGACATCTTGCTCTTGCCGTGTGCTCGCTCGATAAAAGTGATTGGAATCTCTCCTATCGAAGCCCCACATACCAGAGCCCTTCGAGTCATCTCGATTTGGAAGCAGTAGCCCTCACTCCTGATTGTTTTTAACTCCATCTTCCGTAATAGCTCTGTGCTGTAGATTCGAAGGCCAGATGTTGAATCTTTGACATCAAGTGATAAAACAGTATTTGCATACATATTTGCCGACCTCGATAGATACTCACGAAACTTACTCCAGTTTTCGATTGCACCATCGCTGATCCAGCGGGAGCCAATCAAAAGATCACTTGATCCGATCCACTCCATCATTGTGACTAAATCACTCACTCTGTGAGATCCATCGGCATCCATTTCAATTACGTTCAGATAAGAGCGATCAAGTGCGATCGCAAATCCCGTGCGATAGGCACTTCCCAATCCCATTTTCGATTCACGTGAGATGACTTCGACCCCATGAGCTCTACACAATTCAGCAGTTCCATCAGGTGATCCATCATCAACGACTAAAATATCGACTGGTAACTCTTTGAGGGCTTGCAAAAGCGAGCCAATGCTCTCGACTTCATTAAATGTCGGAATTACAACTATCGATGAATTCATGCCCGTGGGTGTGCCTGTTTGAATACTTTTTGTAATCGCGCACTCGATACATGTGTATATATCTGGGTCGTGGCAAGGGATGCATGGCCCAAAATCTCTTGTACGGTGCGTAAGTCGGCTCCTCCCTCCAACAAGTGCGTTGCCGCCGAATGTCGCAAGGCATGTGGTCCCATTCGCTCTATTCCCTCGATCGCAGATAGTGCCTCATAGACCACAGTGCGCACGGTGCGTTGGTCAATGCGCTTTCCACGTAGGCCGAGAAAGACCGCATTCTCTGATTGATTACTCACTAAAGCCTCGCGTCCATCCTTTAAGTAACTCTCCAAAGCGGCAACGGCTGGTCTACCCATGGGAATCACACGCTCTTTACCTCCCTTACCCAACACTCGAATGGTATTTCGGCTGTAATCAACATCAACGATATCTAGTCCACATAGCTCACCAACACGTGCACCCGTTGCGTAGAGAAGCTCCACCATGGCAACATCACGCAAAGAGATCGGTGTCTGCTCCTGAGCGGCCCTTGTGGCCATCGAGTCCATCGCAATCTGAGCATTATTGACATCTAAAACTCCGGGCAGTGAGCGATGTCCTTTGGGGGTTGCAATACTTGCACCCACATCGCTGCTTATAAACTTATTTTTCAGCGCCCACTTTGTGAAGATTCGAACCGAGACGGCGCGACGTGCCAGCGTGGTGCGTGCTCCACCCTTGACGGCTTGATTGGCCAGCCAGGATCGAAGGTGCGTAAGTTCAAGGGCGTCGATATCACTTAGACCAAGCTTTTCTAAGTGTGAGAGAAGTGAGTTTAAATCTCCCATATAGGCACGGACTGTGTGGGGAGAGAGATTGCGCTCTACTTTCAAGTTGTGTTCAAAAGCGGTAAGCAGCTTTTCGAAATTCTCACTCACAGGTGAGAGTTTACTCGGGTTTGCGTCCCTGACGCAGAAGGCCAAAGGTCAACGCATCTTCTAGGGCCATTGCCGAAGCAGCGATCACGTTTTCATGAACACCAACAGTGCTCCACTCACCCCTACCATCACTTGTCTCCACTAATACACGGGTGATAGCACCAGTGCCCAAGCGGCCCTCAAGGATGCGCACTTTATAATCAGTGAGCTCTAAAACTTCAAGCTCTGGATAGAGTTGGGCTAGGCCAGTTCGGAGCGCGTTATCGAATGCATTCACTGGACCGTTACCAGTACCACTACAGATAATTTTCTTACCCACTGCAACTACAGTGACCTCTGCTTTGGTGACGATGCTCTGATCCTGTGCACGCTCTACTGTTGTCAGCCAGTGCTCGATCGTGAAGAAAGACGGGCGCTTTCCATTAATCTCCTCATGGACTAAAAGCTCAAAAGAGGCATCGGCTGCCTCAAAGGTGAAGCCACGAGACTCCATATCCTTTACACGATCGATAATACGACCGATGAGGGCCTTATCCCCACCTAAATCCACACCAATCTCCTGTGACTTTAACTCAATTGATGCACGTCCTGCCATATCACTAACTAACATTCGCATATCGTTTCCAACAGTTGAGGGCTCCTCATGTTGATACAACGATGGATCTACCTTGATTGCACTGGCATGAAGGCCAGCCTTGTGTGCAAAGGCAGAGAAGCCAACATATGGCTGGCGAGCACTTGATGAGACATTCGTGACTTCGGCGATGGCATGTGAGATTCGAAAAGCTTCCTGTAGGGCATTTTTTGGCAGAACGCGTTGGTTCTTCTTTAACTCCAAGTTCGCGATAATGGTGACTAAATCAGCATTTCCTGTCCGTTCGCCATAGCCATTGAGTGTGCCCTGGACATGTGTCGCGCCCGCAGCGACGGCGGCCATTGAGTTGGCAACGGCGCAGCCTGTGTCGTTATGGCAGTGAATTCCTAAACGGGCAGAGCTAGCAGCCAATACATCATGGACCACTTGAGATAATTCATCAGGCAACATTCCACCATTCGTATCGCACAAAGCAACTACATCAGCGCCAGCTTCACTGGCCACACGCACGACTTCAAGTGCATATGCGGGATTATTACGATATCCATCAAAGAAATGCTCGGCATCTAGAAATACGCGCTGACCCTCGTTGACTAAATGTGTTACGGAATCCCGAATCATTGCAAGATTTTCATTCAATGAGGTTCTCAGGGCTAGGTCGACGTGGCGATCAAAGGCTTTGGCAACCAGAGTGACCACTGGAGCCCCAGAATCACGGAGTGCACCCAGAAGTACATCATCGCCAGCGGCAACATTCGGACGCCGCGTTGCTCCAAATGCGACGAACGTTGCATTCTTAAGAACTAACTCTTTTTTTGCACGGGCAAAAAACTCTGTGTCCTTGGGGTTGGCACCGGGCCAGCCACCCTCAATGAAGCCCACACCCAAATCATCTAAATGACGCGCAATCGTTAACTTGTCATGCACGGAGAGGTTGAGACCCTCTTGCTGTGCCCCATCACGCAAGGTCGTATCATAGATATGAAATGCATCTGATATCGGCATCAGCAGATCTTTCTCATCCAGTTACGTGTATCAAGAACTGTGCCATGCTGGATGCCAAGTAAGTGGTTACGAATCTGCATCGTAATAACACCAGGCTGACCATCTCCGGTTATCCATGTACCCATCACGCTCTTTGCCTGACCTACAGGTGAGACAACTGCTGCAGTTCCACAGGCAAAGATCTCAGTGATCTCACCACTTGAAACCCCATCGCGCCAATCATCGATACTCAGCATGACCTCTTTGACTTTATAACCAAGATCCTTTGCGACACTTAGAATCGAATCACGTGTTATTCCAGGAAGTAGAGTTCCAGTCAATTGTGGTGTCATCACAGTTGCCTCTGCGCCACTACCTTTTACAAAATAAAGGTTCATGCCACCCATCTCCTCGACCCACTTACGCTCTTTCGCATCGATCCAGACGACTTGATCGCAGCCCTCTTTCGCCGCTGCCCTCTGTGCCACCAGTGATGCCGCGTAGTTTCCACCGCACTTTGCCTCACCAGTACCGCCGATTGCAGCGCGAACATACTCAGTAGAGATCCAAACAGAGACCGCCTTAGATGGATCGAAGTAAGCACCAGCCGGGGTTGCGATCAACATGTATGTCGCCCTATTCGATGGTCGAACTCCTAATCCAACCTCTGTCGCAAACATAAATGGCCTGATATAGAGCGACTCTCCCACATGATGCGGAACCCAACCAGCATCGTGTTTTACCAATGTCTCAACGGTCTCTAGAAAGAGTGCTTCAGGCATCTCAGGAAGGGCTAGGCGTGCCGCTGATTTTGCGAAGCGTTGGGCATTTGCCTGTGGGCGAAAGAGTGAGACTTCACCATTGGGTTGGCGATATGCCTTCATCCCCTCAAAGATCTCCTGTCCATAATGAAATACAGCCGTTGCTGGATCAAGTGAGATCGGGCCATATGGCACTAACTCGGGCTCGGCCCATCCATCTCTCTCACTCCACTGACACACCACCATATGGTCGGTGTAGTACTTACCGAAGCCACCTTCTGCAACTAAAGCATCGCGTGTGGATGCATCTTTCGCATTGGGATTGAGTTTGATCTTCATGGTCTATAGCGCTGCGACGAGCGCATCCCCTACCTGTGTTGTGCTTCGCTTCTTATCTCCACGAGAGAGCAAATCAGCTGCGACCACACGCTCCACATCATGGGCGGCATCGCTAAAGCCCAAGTGATCGAGCATCATCGCAACCGACATGACCGTTGCCGTTGGATCGGCGAGATTCTTTCCGGCTATATCTGGAGCAGATCCATGTACGGGTTCGAACATCGATGGGAACTTACCCGTGGGATTTATGTTGCCTGAGGCGGCTAAGCCGATTCCACCACAGATTGCAGCGGCGATATCGGTCAAAATATCACCAAAGAGATTGTCCGTGACCACAACATCAAATCGCTCAGGATTTGTCACAAGGAACATTGATGCGGCATCGGCATGTAAATACTCAGTTGTAATACTTGGATATTCTGTAGCAACCTCATTAAATGTGCGGGTCCACAAATCTCCAGAGCGCACAAGTACATTATTCTTATGGACCATAGTTAATTTTCTGCGATCACGCTTAAGAGCACGCTCAAAGGCATCTCGTATCACACGCTCTATACCTCGGCGAGTATTTAGACTCTCCTCCGTTGCAATTTCATCCTCGCTGCCGTGTGCAACCACGCTACCGGCACCTGAGTATGGACCTTCGGTCCCCTCACGCACAACGATAAAATCAATGGGCGCCTGAGTTGCAAGTGGGCCAGATACCCCAGGCATCAAACGTGCTGGGCGCAGATTGACATACTGATCAAAAGCAAATCGGAGCTTTAATAAAAGCCCACGCTCTAGAACACCATTTGGGACGGTGGGATCCCCCACCGCACCAAGCAAGATCACATCTGCCTTCGCTATCTCAGCTAGCGTGGCATCCGGTAGAACTTCTCCTGTTCGATGCCAGAAAGCAGCGCCAAGATCATAAGAGGTCCGCTTGAACTCTAGGTCATACTTTTTTGCAACTGCATCGAGAACCTTCAAACCTTCACGGACGACATCAGGGCCGATTCCATCACCTGCGATAACAGCTACGTTGATGGTCTTCATTAATCCACCATATCAACTGTGCGCACGGACTCGGCTGCAGTCTCTCTTTTGATAGATGCCAATAAAACATCACTAACTTCAGAGTCTACTGTCAGGGCCATCAATGCACTTCCACCGGCACTAGCACGGGCGACCTGCATACCTGCAATGTTTATGTTGGCCTGACCTAAGGTGTGACCAACGGTGCCAATCACTCCTGGACGATCTACATAGCGTAGAAAGAGGATATGAGCAGTAGGTGGGAGATCAAGGGAGAAAGAGTCAATACCAATAATTTTCTGAGTTTGCTTGATACCCATCAATGTTCCATCCACAGTGATGGATTTACCACTTCCAGTTGCAGCATGTAGAGAGATCATCGAGCGATACTCAGCGCTATCGGCCGTGTTAGTTACGTTCGAGCTCATACCCCGCTCAGTGGCAAGTCCCGGAGCGTTCACATAGGTCACATCATCTGCACCGACTGCGATTAACGCCCCCTTGAGTGCACTGATTGCAAGAATTGATGCGTCGTGGACCGCAATCTCTCCACGTACTTGAATATCCATGTGTACGGGTACTTCACCTACAAGTTCGGTGGCAATCTGGGCCATCTTCTCGACAAGAGGCAGACTTGGACGAATCTCCTGGGCTATCACACCGCCTTTGACGTTGACGGCATCGGGGACTAACTCACCTGCTAGGGCTTTACGCACCGACACTGCCACTGCGATACCAGCTCGCTCTTGCGCCTCATCAGTTGAGGCACCTAAGTGCGGGGTTGCAATGACCGAATCTAAAGTGAAGAGTGGGGAGTCTGTGCAAGGCTCGATGGCAAATACATCCAGTCCCGCTCCTGCCACACGGCCTTGGACGATGGCATCGTATAGGGCGGCTTCATCTAGAACTCCCCCTCGTGCAGCATTGATAATACGCACTGTGGGTTTAACTTTTTTAAGTGCTGCAACTCCGATTAAATTGGCTGTCTCTTTCGTCTTTGGTAGATGAATAGAGATAAAATCTGATGTGTGCAAGAGCTCATCGAGATCGACGAGTTTGACCTCTAGTTGCGCCGCTCGTGCTGGCTGTAAATATGGGTCATATGCGATGACATTCATACCAAAGGCCTGCATCCGATGGGCCACTAACTGACCAATGCGACCAAAACCAACGATGCCCAGGGTCTTCTCAAAAAGCTCTGCGCCAGTGAATTGAGAGCGCGCCCATTTTCCAGTTCGCAGAGCTGCGTGAGCGGGTGAGATAAAGCGTGCCGAGGCCAAAAGTAAAGAGATCGCTAACTCTGCGGCACTGACGATATTGGAGGTTGGTGCATTCACCACCATGACTCCTCCAGCAGTTGCTGCAGGAATATCCACGTTATCTAAACCAACGCCTGCACGTGCAATAACTCTTAATCCCTGTGAAGCCGCAATTGCCTGTGCATCCATCTTCGTTGCAGAGCGAATCAAAACGGCATCGACTCCCCTTGCAAGTTCTGTTAAAAGTTGTGAACGGTCGGTACCATCGCAGTTTCGGACCTCAAAATCTGGCCCAAGAGCATCCAGAGTTGCCGGACTGAGCTCCTCAGCGATGAGTACAACTGGTTTAGCCACGCGCCACGCTGCCCTCTTTATAATCATCGGCCTTTGTCTGCTTCATCCAAGAGAACATCTTGCGAAGTTCGCGTCCAACTGCCTCGATTGGATGTATCTCACCCTTGGCTCGAAGTGCCTTGAACTCGACCCCACCGGCCTCTTGATCATCGATAAAACGCTTAGCAAAGACACCGCTTTGAATCTCAGCAAGGACGGTCTTCATATTCTCTTTTACGCGCGGATCAATAACACGGGGACCCGAGACATAATCACCAAACTCGGCAGTGTCTGAGACTGACCAGCGTTGCTTTGCGATCCCACCCTCGTACATAAGATCTACGATTAATTTAAGTTCGTGGAGGCACTCAAAGTAGGCGACCTCGGGCTGGTATCCAGCCTCTGTCAGTACCTCAAATCCATACATGACCAGTTGAGATGCACCGCCACACAAGACGGATTGTTCACCAAACAGATCCGTCTCAGTCTCTTCAGTAAATGTCGTATAGATTCCACCTGCGCGCAACCCACCAATCGCCCTTGCATAAGAGAGAGTTAATGGCCAGGCAGAGCCCGTTGAATCCTGCTCGACTGCAACGATGACTGGGACACCTCGGCCTGCGACATATTCGCGGCGCACTAGATGCCCTGGCCCCTTAGGTGCGACCATGCAGACATCCACGTTTGTACCTGGCTTAATATAGCCAAAGCGAATATTAAAACCATGACCAAAGAAAAGCGCATCGCCATCTTTAAGATTTGGCACAATAGAATCAGTGTAGATATGGCGCTGAAGATGATCAGGAGCCAAAATCATTATGACCGTTGCCTCTTTGACTGCTTCGGCAACGCTTACAACACGTAGACCCTCTGCCTGGGCTTTGGCTCGAGATGGCGAACCATCTTTGAGACCAACCCGGACATCGACACCACTATCTCGCAGATTGAGGGCATGTGCATGTCCCTGTGAGCCATAACCGATAATCGCAACTTTGCGACCCTGGATGATAGAAAGATCGGCATCCTCTTCGTGATACATCGTTGCTGCCACGGTATTTCTCCTTAGTTCTGGTAATCGGGTTGAGTGTCATGAACGGTTGGCTGTGCACTTTCTTGCAAAATCTCTTTAATTGCAATTACATTGATCAACTTATCGAGCTGGGCAATTACCTGCTCAAGTGCATGCCCATCTAAGTTCACTACGATCTGCATTTTAGAGGTCTCTGGGTTGGCAGTCGGACCAACAGATAGACGCTCAATATTGTATGCACGGCGCGAAAATAGGCCAGCCACACGGGCTAAAACTCCAGGAGAGTTCTCCACAATGACTTCCAGCGTGTGTTGGGCCATTTCTATAACTCCTGCGAATCCCAGTCGGGTGCGGTCTCACGCGCGATCATGATGTCATCATTTGACGTTCCAGCGGCAACCATCGGCCAGACCATGGCATCACGATGAACACGGAAGTCAACGACAACGGGTTGATCATTGATATTCATAGCCTTTTCGATAATTTCATCCACATCTTCTGCTCGCTCACAACTCAAACCAATACAGCCCATAGCCTCGGCCAACATCGGAAAGTTTGGTACTCGCTTTGATTCAAGATTGGTATTTGAATAACGACCCTCATAGAACAAGGTCTGCCATTGACGCACCATCCCAAGTGATTCATTGTTGATGATTGCAACTTTGATCGGGATATTATTGAGTGCACAGGTCACTAACTCTTGGTTAGTCATCTGGAAACAGCCATCGCCATCGATAGCCCATACAGTTGTATCTGGAGCACCAACTTTGGCACCCATGGCCGCTGGGACTGCATACCCCATCGTCCCAAGCCCACCAGAGTTGAGCCATGTGCGGGGATTTTCATAAGAGATGAATTGTGATGCCCACATCTGATGCTGGCCCACACCTGCGGCAAAGATAGCGTGGGGTCCAGAGATTTTTCCTAAGCGCTCGATTACATACTGCGGAGATAGTGCGCCATCTTTTGGAGTGTCATAGCCCAGTGGATAGGCAGATTGAAGAGAGTTCATTTGATGAAGCCAAGGAGTTAGGTCAGGGCGATTCTTCGAAAGTGCGCTCCTCAACGCTGGGATCAAAGCGGCGATCGTGTGTTTTAAATCTCCAAGAACTGCTACGTCGGCGAAGCGGTTCTTGCCGATTTCAGCTGGATCTATATCGGCATGAATGACCTTTGCATTGACTGCAAATGTAGATAATTTCCCAGTAACTCGATCATCAAAGCGTGCACCTAAAGTGATAAGAAGGTCGGCCTTTTGAAGGCCAGTGACCGCAGCGACCGTGCCGTGCATCCCGGGCATTCCAAGATGTAAGGGATGACTATCCGGGAATGCACCACGAGCCATCAAAGTTGTGACGACGGGAGCGCCAAGTAATTGTGCTAGCTCTAACAGCTCACGTGATGCCTCTGCCTTGATAACCCCACCGCCAACATAAAAGATAGGTTTACTGGATTGCGCGATCAGATCAGCGGCATCGATAATACTTTGAGTATTCGGCACAGCCTGCGGTTGATAACCTTTGAGAGAGATTGAGGTTGGAAACTCAAAATCTGTCATCTTTTGCAAGGCATCTTTTGCGATATCGACCAAGACTGGACCAGGTCGACCTGTACTGGCAATATGAAAGGCCTCGGCGATAGCACGCGGTATCTGGGCTGGATCGGTGATCAAATAGTTGTGCTTGGTAAATGGCATCGTGATGCCACGAATATCGGCCTCTTGAAAGGCATCGGTTCCAATAGCAACCGATGGGACTTGACCGGTAATGGCGACAACAGGCACTGAGTCCATAGCGGCATCTGCAAGTGGAGTGACAAGATTTGTTGCCCCTGGCCCCGAAGTTGCGATGCACACACCCACACGACCAGTCACTTGGGCATATCCAGTAGCGGCATGTCCTGCGCCTTGCTCATGACGCACAAGAATGTGGCGGATCGGGCTGGAGAAGATCGGATCATAGGCCGGCAGGATCGCCCCACCTGGAATCCCAAACATCACATCGACACCGCAGGCCTCAAGAGATGCCACGAGTGAACTCGCCCCATTCATCTGACTCATATCCCATCTCCTTCCATGTGTAGTAGCTGCTGTTAAATGAAAAAACCCCCAGAGTGACTGAGGGCAGCGCGCGACCGAATTGCTAGATCACGCGCTTTTAAATCACCACTGAGTTTGCTCGAACTAACTCCATGAGCTCATTCTCCCCCAGGTGAACAGATGAGTCAAGGCGTGAGATGGGCATCTCAGAATTTGAACGAGCTCAGTCGCAGACTGCGCCCTTGGATGCCGAGCCCACCAATTGGGAGTATTTATGTAGGACCCCTCGGCTGTATTTATGGCCAAGTGGTCTCCAACCAACTTTACGGGATGCAATCTCTGCCTCATCAACGAGCAGATCCAACGTGCGATTGGTGATATCAATTCGCACGATATCTCCATCCTTTATGAAGGCGATCGGCCCACCATCAACGGCCTCTGGCGAGACGTGACCAACACATAGACCCGTCGATCCACCCGAAAAACGTCCATCTGTTAAGAGCAGAGTTGTCTTACCCAGACCCGCACCTTTGATGGCACCTGTGATCATCAACATCTCGCGCATACCTGGTCCACCCTTGGGACCCTCATAGCGAATTACAACGACATCGCCTGCCTGAATCGTCCCATTTTCGAGTGCATCCATCGCTGATTGCTCACGTTCAAATACCCGTGCTGGTCCCTCAAATGATGTAATCCCGATACCAGCTGTTTTGCACACTGCGCCATCAGGTGCAAGAGAGCCGCCCAGAATTGTTATTCCAACATCGGTAGATAAGGGAGCAGATGCTGCACGCAGGATCTCTCCATCTGGATCTGGTGGATTGATATCACGTAGATTTTGCGTCATCGTCTTTCCAGTGACTGTGAGCACATCACCATGCAACAATTTGGCATCAAGTAGGGCCTTGAGAATTACTGGGATTCCCCCGACTTTGTCGATATCACTCATCACGAAGCGACCAAATGGTTTTACATCACCCAACAACGGTATTTTTGAGCCGATTCGATGAAAATCATGGAGCTCTAAATCAACCTCAGCCTCATGTGCAATGGCGAGTAAGTGCAGAATCGCATTCGTCGAGCCCCCAAGTGCCATCAAAACTGTAATTGCATTCTCAAATGCAGGCTTCGTGAGAATATCTCTTGTCGTGATCCCATTGCGGATTAATTCAACGACAGCAGCACCGGAGGCGACAGCAAAGGCATCGCGTCTGCGATCAACTGAGGGAGGGGCCGCTGAGCCTGGCAGTGATAGGCCGATTGCTTCGGCGATGCTGGCCATCGTATTTGCAGTGAACATTCCACCGCAGGCACCCTCACCAGGACAGATTGCCCGCTCGATTTCATCCACGCGCTCTTGAGTGATTAATCCACGCGCACATGCACCCACGGCTTCAAAGGCGTCGATAATCGTCACATCTTTACCATCGACTTGACCAGGCAGAGTAGAACCGGCATAGACGAAGACGCTTGCAACATCTAATCGTGCAGCGGCCATCATCATTCCAGGAAGGGACTTATCACATCCAGCAAAGGTGACCATCCCATCCAAGCGCTCTGCCTGCATGACTGTCTCGACCGAGTCGGCGATAACTTCGCGTGAGACGAGCGAGAAGTGCATCCCTTCGTGTCCCATAGAAATTCCATCAGAGACTGAGATCGTGCCAAACTGCATGGGAAAACCGCCAGCATCAAGGACACCCTGCTTTGATGCTTTGGCTAATCGATCGAGTGAGAGATTACATGGAGTAATTTCATTCCAAGAGGAGGCGATTCCAATTTGGGGTTTGACCCAATCCTCATCACCCATTCCGACTGCACGCAACATTCCACGTGCAGGTGCTCGCTCTAATCCATCTGTGACGATTCCAGAGCGCGGTTTCATTGAGGACATGGCGTGGAGTCTATTCTGCCTGGCCTAAATGAGCGAGTAGAAGACTGCGCACACGAGCGGCATCGGCCTGACCCTTGGTCTCTTTCATAACTGCACCGATTAACGCACCCGCTGCAGGTAGATGGCCATTGCGAATCTTTTGTGCAGTCTCGGGCTGCTCGGCACATACTTTTTCAATCGCTGAGATGAGAGCGCCCTCATCGTTAACGACTTTGATCCCTCGACCAGCGATCACTGCAGCAGGTGTTCCTTCTCCCGCGATGACACCCTCAATAACTTGGCGCGCTAACTTATCGGTGAGCTCCCCAGAATTTACGAATGCGACGATCTCGGCGACATCACCGGGTGTTATTGATAAATCTGAGATAGCGACATCTTTATCATTTGCAATTCGAGAGATCTCACCTAGCCACCAGCCACGTGCCTTCGTTGGATCTGCTCCTAAAGCCACGCTCGCCTCAACGAGATTTAAGACATCGGCATTGATCATCGCCGCCATCTCCTTATCGGGCACGGCCCATGCCTCTTGTAGACGTTTGCGATGAATCGATGGTCTCTCTGGCAATCCATCGCGCAGAGTCTGAATCCACTGCGCATCCGGTGCCACTGGCACAAGATCAGGCTCAGGAAAATATCGATAATCCTCGGCCTGCTCTTTGGAGCGCCCCGAGCGAGTCAATCCACTCTCCTCTTGGAAGTGACGCGTCTCTTGGACGATACGTTCACCTTTGTTCAAGAGCTCTGCATGGCGAATCATCTCACCACGGATCGCGCGTTCGACTGAGCGCAGAGAGTTTACGTTTTTGGTCTCACTGCGAGTACCTAAAATCTGGGAGCCGATGGGGCGAAGTGAGACGTTGGCATCACATCGCAGCGAGCCTTGCTCCATCCTCACATCACTGACATCGAGTGAGCGCAAAATATCGCGCAGTTCACTCACATAAGCCTTCGCTACCTGTGGTGCATATTTACCTGTACCGGGAACTATCTTGGTGACGATTTCAACTAAGGGAATTCCAGCCCGGTTGTAGTCCAGCAACGAATACTGTGCGCCGTGGATGCGGCCTGTTGCACCACCAACATGAAGTGATTTACCGGTGTCCTCCTCCATATGCACGCGCTCAATCTCAATCCTAAAAACCTTTGGGCCCTGATCACTTTCGATCTCAACATCGATATATCCATTGGTACAGATCGGTTCGTCATACTGAGATATCTGAAAGTTCTTGGGCATATCAGGATAAAAATAGTTTTTGCGGGCAAAACGGCTAAAGGCTGCGATCGAGCAGTTCAGGGCAAGGCCGATCTTGATCGTGGATTCAATAGCCTTTTCGTTGACTGTTGGGAGCGCCCCGGGAAGGGCTAGGCAGATCGGACAGGTCTGTGTATTAGGTTCTGCGCCAAAAGTGGTGCTGCAGGGACAAAACATCTTCGATTCAGTATTGAGTTCGACGTGTACTTCAAGACCAAGGACAGGCTCATACTTGGTAACTACTTCGTCAAATGTCAGCGCCATTATCTTCCACTCAATTCTGGAATCTTTGAAAGCAGAGGTGCGCCCCACTTTGTGAGTAAGGCCGCCTCAAGAGCTGCGCCAACTAGGTACATACGTTCATCGGCCATAGCTGGAGCCATGATTTGGAAACCAACCGGCAGTCCATCTTCAGGTGCAAGACCAGCAGGAAGGGACATTCCCCCGATACCTGCCATATTTACTGGGATCGTTGCAATGTCATTTAAATACATCGCAATAGGATCATCTGATTTTTCACCTATCGTGAAGGCTGTTGTTGGACAGGTGGGTGAGACCATCACATCACATTTTTGGAAGGCTTTATCAAAATCCTGAGTAATCAGAGTTCGGACTTTCTGTGCACTGCCGTAGTAAGCATCGTAGTAACCGGAGGAGAGTGCATACGTACCAAGGATGATGCGACGCTTTACTTCGCGACCGAATCCAGCCTCTCGCGTAAGCTTCATTACCGATTCAGCTGATGCACCTTCACTATCTCCGACACGCAAGCCATAACGCATTGCATCAAAGCGAGCTAAGTTAGAGGAGCACTCCGATGGTGCGATCAAATAATAGGCGGCCAGGGCATACTCGAAATTAGGTGCCGATACCTCGATAATCTCAGCTCCTGCCTTAGCCAAGAGCTCTAATGACTCTTCAAAACGGGTGCGCACACCGCTTTGATAACCATCACCGTTGAGCTCTTTGACCACGCCAATCTTCAATCCTTTGACATCACCAGATTTGGCCGCAGTCACCACTTGTGGCACAGGTGCATTGATACTTGTTGAATCCCTTGCGTCATATCCGGCGATTGCCTCATGCAAAAGTGCAGCATCTAATACGTTTCGTGCGCAGGGCCCTGCTTGATCTAGAGATGATGAGAATGCAATCAAGCCAAATCGTGAAACTGCGCCATATGTAGGTTTGACCCCGACGGTTCCAGTCACCGCTGCCGGTTGGCGGATCGATCCACCAGTATCGGTACCGATGGCAAGGGGTGCCTCAAAGGCGGCAAGGGCCGCCGATGATCCTCCGCCGGATCCCCCAGGGATGCGGGATAAATCCCATGGGTTATGTGTAGGACCGAAAGCCGAATTTTCAGTCGATGAACCCATCGCAAACTCATCCATATTTGTCTTACCCATGATCACTATGTCGTTGGCTCGCAGATTAGCGACAACTGTTGAGTCATACGGTGGTCGCCAGCCCTCCAAGATCTTTGATCCGGCAGTTGTTGGTACACCTTTTTGTGTCATGACATCTTTTAATGCCAGCGGAACCCCAGCCAGTGGTGAGAGTCTTTCGCCGGCGGCACGCTTGGCGTCAGTGGCTGCGGCTTGAGCCAGAGCGCCTTGAATATCGACAAAGAGAAATGCATGGACATCTGCATCTACCGATGCGATCCGATCTAGATGTGCCTGGGTTAATGCGACGCTAGTGATTTCACCAGCACGCAGCGCTCTGGCCATTTGCGATGCGCTTTGGCGAATCACTCCTCACCTAAAATCTGTGGGACTCTAAAGCGTGACTCCTCTTGGGCAGGTGCTCCCGATAACGCCTCTTCTGTCAGAAGTGATGGAAGGACAACATCGGGACGAAAGACGTTACGCAGAGGTAGAGGGTGTGAGGTCGGTTCAACATCTTGACCTGCAACTTCTTGTACCCGAGCCACTGCATCCAGGATTACGGTGAACTCATGAGAGAGGCTGACTAACTCTTCCTCACTCATTTCGATGCGAGCAAGTCGAGCTAGATTTGCAACGTCATCACGTGAAAGGCTGCTCATAGGCGTGGAGTCTAATTAATCCGCACACTAACTGCGAATCTGTCCATTTCCTGTGACAATCCAGGTGGTCGTTGTCATAGCCTCTAATCCCATGGGACCGCGAGCATGTAGTTTTTGATTTGAAATGCCAATCTCAGCACCAAAGCCCATCTGCTCACCATCGGTGAAGCGGGTAGATGTGTTGATCATAACGGCGGCACAATCACTTAGGGCGACAAAGCGTTCGGCATTCTCACGATTTTGCGTCACGATAGCCTCGGTGTGCTTAGTGCCGTACTGCGCAATGTGTTCGCTAGCTGCATCTACAGAGGTAACAATCGCGATGTTCATCTCTAAAGTTCCATACTCGGTTGACCAATTCGCATCTGTGGCAAGGCTGGCAGGAGTTGAGTGAGCAAGGGCTAGTGAGGCCGCATCACAGTGCAAGACCACGCCGGCATCATGCAATGCCTGCATTGCAACAGGTAAAAACTCACCTGCGATACTTTCATGGACAAGGAGAGTCTCTGCAGCATTACACACACTAGGCCGCTGGACCTTGGAGTTGATGATAATTGGTAGGGCCATGGAAAGATCGGCAAACTCATCGATATAGACATGGCAGACACCGGCACCAGTCTCGATTGTGGGCACAGTGGACTCGTCAACGACCATTCGTATAAGGGATGCACTGCCTCGTGGGATTACTAGATCCACTTTTCCACGCGCATGCAGGAGAGCCTTTACCGACTCACGATCATCAGATGGCACTAATTGAATGACATCGGGTGCAATGAGAGTATGTGCTAGGGCATCTCGCATAATTCTCACTAGGATCTTATTGCTCTCAGAAGCACTAGATGATCCGCGAAGGAGTGCAGCGTTTCCAGACATCAATAAAATAACGGCTGCATCAACGGTCACGTTGGGACGGGCCTCATAGACCATGCCTATAACGCCAAAAGGCACAGTTATCTGTTTGAGTTCAATTCCATTGGGTAAGACTGACTCACGAAGAACTTTGCCTAGTGGATCAGATAGAGCGGCGACTTGGCGAGCACCATCTGCGATGGCCGCAACTCGCTCTGGGGTTAATAAGAGACGGTCAAGCAATGATGAGTTCAAATTTGCTTCACGCCCACGGACCATATCTTTCTCGTTCGCAACGATGATCTGGGCACTACGAGCATCCACTGCATCTGCGATGGCAATCAGGGCTTCTTTGCGCTCAATCGCCGTGGCGGTACTCAATGTACGTGCTGCTCTTCGTGCGCTATCGGCTAACTGTGCTACCAGTGTCGTAGCATCCATTTAAATCAGCACCAAATCATCACGATGGATCAACTCACGCTCATACTCTGGACCCAGGCTTTGGGCTAACTCCTTTGTCGAGCGACCAAGCATGAGGGGGATTTCGCTACTATCGAATGCGACAAGTCCACGTGCGATGACCTTGGAATCTGGCCCCACTAATTCAACGGCATCACCTGCACTGAAATCACCATGCACTGCAGTCACACCAGCAGGTAAAAGTGAGACTCCTCGCTCCAAAATCGCTCGTACTGCGCCAGCATCCAAAACTAGCTGACCCTGCGTCGTCGTTGCATGGGCTAACCATAAAAGCCGTGAGGTCGTTTTCTTTGCAGATGCATGGAAATAAGTTCCAAAAGCAGCGCCTTTCATAGCCTCTTGTGCATCAGAGAGAGAGGTAAGAAGCATCGGCACTCCAGCACTCGTTGCAATCCTGGCAGCCTCGACTTTGGTAACCATACCCCCACTGCCGACACCCGAACCACCTGCTCCACCAAGGGCAACGCTCTGAATATCCCGCATATGAAAGACCTCATAAATTGCTTTAGCCCCTGCCTGCTGTGGAGGTGCGTCATACAGAGCCTCGATATCTGAGATGAGAACTAACAGATCGGCACTTATTAGCAGAGCAACCAGTGCGGCAAGGCGATCATTATCACCGAAGCGGATCTCTTGGGTGCCAACCGTGTCATTTTCATTGATAACTGGGACGACACCGAGTTGGAGTAAACGATACAAAGTCCGTTGAGCATTTTGATAGTGCGATCGGCGTACAACATCCTCAGTTGTGATTAATACCTGAGATGCAGTGATTGCATGCTTTGCAAAGCTCCTCGTATATTGGGCAATAAGTAGGCCTTGACCCACTGAGGCTGCAGCTTGTTGGGTTGCTAGATCTGTAGGACGTGAGGTGAGCCCAAGGGGAGCAAGGCCTGCGGCGATAGCACCCGATGAGACTACGACTACTTCAGAGCCACGTTGTCTGCAGGCAGTGACAACTTCAACAAGTTTTTCAACTGCCACTATATCTAACTGCGTCCCGGCCTTACCGGTCAGAGAGGATGAACCAATCTTTATCACGATGCGTCTTGCAGCGCTGATCCTAGATCGACTCACTTGGAATCTCCATCCTCTTGCTGTGTATCTACAATTTTAGGTGAATGAGGGTCAGATACGTTGTACTCCCACTGTTTGGCGATCTCATCATCACTTAAAGAATCCTCGATCTTCACGCTCTGGCTCCATGTGGACTCAAGACGTGAATCCTCACCGCGGCGGTGCAAATGACCTGCTAACTGCTCAGCACCGGCCTCGATGGTTGGCTCCCAGTCAAAGACGACTTCGGTAACACCATCACCAATTCGAACCTCACTTCCAGCCACAGCCCCTTTCTTGAAGAGATCTCTCTCAACACCCAATTGAGCCAGACGATCGGCCAAGTAACCGATTGCCTCCGCGTTTTTAAAGTTTGTCTGGCGGACCCAGCGCTCAACTTTTTTACCACGCACAGAAAAAGAGCCATCGGCATTGGCCTTCACGGAAAAGCCTGAGTCATCAACTGCCACTGGGCGCAGGAGGATACGAGTGCGCTCTTGGGTGAGGCCAGCTGCACGATCTCGTTGAATCTGACGGGCCATCGCATAGGTGAGCTCTTGCAGACCAGCACGTGATGCCGCTGATACTGCATAGACCTCATAACCTTTTTCACGAAGTTCATCAACGACCATATCTGCCATAGATTGACCATCAGGAAGATCGATTTTATTGAGTGCGATGATGCGTATGCGATCTTCAAGGCCGCCATAGAGTGCTAGTTCATTCTCAATAGTCTCAAGATCTTGAACTGGATTGCGATCACTCTCCAGGGTGGCACAGTCGAGTACGTGAACCAATGCAATACAGCGCTCAACATGTCGCAAAAACTCAAGACCTAGACCCTTTCCTTGACTTGCACCTGGAATCAATCCCGGAACATCGGCGACGGTGAAGCGTGTCTCTCCTGCCTGCACTACTCCTAGATTTGGTGCGAGGGTCGTAAATGGATAATCGGCAATCTTTGGTCGGGCCGATGAAATCGCAGCGATGAGTGATGACTTTCCAGCACTTGGAAAGCCAACGAGTGCGATATCTGCGACAGATTTTAATTCAAGTAAAAGTTTGCGCTCTTCACCAGGTTCACCTAGGAGAGCAAAGCCAGGTGCGCGACGCTTTGATGAGGCAAGGGCTAGATTGCCGAGTCCACCATGTCCACCCTGTGCTGCAACAAATACGGTGCCATTGCCGATTAAATCTGCAATCTGTTCACCACTGCTATCAAAGATCACCGTGCCATTTGGGACACCGAGAATTAAGTCATCACCCTGATAACCATCTTTGCGGTCACCATAACCTTGATGACCCGAGGTTGCCCTACGGTGAGGCGAATGATGAAAATCAAGGAGTGTAGTAACCGATGGATCTACGACAAGAACCACATCACCGCCGCGACCCCCGTTGCCACCATCAGGACCACCCAGAGGCTTGAATTTTTCCCGCTTCACAGAGACACAGCCATCGCCACCTTTTCCGGCCGTGGCATAGAGAGTTACCCGATCGATGAAACTTGTCATCTGGTGGACTCCCCTCGGTTGTTGGTATTGGAAATAAAAAGAGCGAGCCACGCATCGCGGCTCGCTCTTTTATGAGAAACCTGAATTAAGCGGCCGGGACCACGTTCACTACACGACGCCCGCGAGCACGACCGAACTCGACCGAACCCGCTGATAGTGCAAATAGAGTGTCATCCTTACCGCGTCCTACATTCTTACCTGGGTGAAAATGCGTTCCTCGCTGGCGCACTAGGATTTCGCCGGCATTTACTTCCTGCCCACCAAAACGCTTGACACCAAGGTACTGTGGATTTGAGTCGCGACCGTTACGCGTGGAGGAGACTCCCTTTTTACTTGCCATATCGTGTGCCTCCTACTTACTTCGCGCCGTTGATGGCGGTGATTTTTACCCGGGTGAGCTTTGAGCGAAAACCCTGGCGGCGGCGGTGACCTGTCTTGTTCTTATAACGCAGGATGTCGATCTTTGGGCCCTTCATCTCCTCAAGAACCTCTCCGGTTACCTTCACCGATGAGAGAGCCGCCGAATCAGTGGTAACGGTTGCCCCATCTACAAGCAAGAGGGCAGGGAAAAGGACAGTTGCGCCAACGGCTGCATCGATGCGATCGACGGTGACCGTGTCCCCTACTGAGACTTTTTCCTGGCGGCCACCAGCCTTAACGATTGCGTACACGACTTACTCCAGTTCAATCGAGCCCAATGTGACAACCTTGGGCAGGTGATAAGAGTACGGATGAGCGCCCCTTACGGTCAAATTGCCTTAAGCGCTGAGTTGGGCCGTAGCGATGCGAGTTATCGCCTTTTCAAGGGCGTAAATCGGATCACTGGCTGCGCCTTTAACCTGGGCATCTGCTTGGGCGATGACACCCACTGCATCTGCCAGCGCCCCAGGTGACCAGCGGTTGAGGGATCGACGGGCCTTATCAATCTGCCATGGCGCCATACCTAATTGACCAGCTAACTCGAAGGATTTAAGGGCGCGATTGGCACCTGATACCTTTGCAATTGAGCGAAGAGCAGATGCGATTGCACTTGTGATCATCACAGGATCTATGCCCGTTTCCAGTGCACTACGAAGTGCAATCAGTGCGCCCGATAGGTTGCCATCAACTGTCGCATCAGCGACATCGAATCCAGTGGTCTCAATGCGACCTTGATGAAACTTATCGATCATCACCTCATCAATTACTCCAGTAGGTGCGTCGGCACAAATTTGAGATACCGCCGCACTCAGTTCACGTAGATCATTGCCAAGTGCCCCAACAAGAGCATTCATGGCACCCTGTGAGGCTTTTCGGTGATTATCTAAAAATAGCTCTCTTATAAATTTCTCTTTTTCTGACTCCCTCTTGAGTGGTTCGCAGGCAATCACCTCTGGTTTTACCCTCTTGATCGCATCTAAGAGGGCTTTGCCCTTCACGCCACCCTTGTGGACGAAGATCACCGTCACGCTCTCATCTGGACTATGCAAATAACCTGTGATCTCATCACGATTATCTTCAGGCAAATCCTGCAAATCTCGCAGGATAAGGGCGCGGCGTTGTGAGAACAGAGATGGTGCCAGGGCATCTGAGATGTCTCCGACAATTGTTTGGGCTGCAAAAAGATTTGTGATCTCGCACCCTGCCTCTTTTAACTCCACGATTAAGCTATCGATTGCACGATCTGATAACGCACCCTCAGGACCAAGGATGAGATAGAAGGCCTTCATATGACTACCCCCATCGAAAGAGATTAAACCCGTCCTTGCTTGTGCGAACTCTGAACTGATGTGACTTTGCAGCAATGCTCACAGCTCCATCGATGTCAGTTCGAAAAACTTGCGCCCCAAGTCTAGTCAGCGCCTGCACGGTTTGTGGTGATGGATGTCCATATAGATTCTTGGCTCCCACACTGATGATGGCCACTTGGGGGGCAAGGGCTTCCAGGAGAAGTAAATCTTGATATTTAGATCCATGATGTGAGACCTTGTAAATATCTACACTGCTCATGCCCTTTACGAGCTCATGTTGGACGGGTGGCTCAATATCTCCTGCGGCAAAGAGTGTGAAATCTGTTGAGCTAATTCGCAGGGCAATACTCGAGTTATTGACCGCCGAACCATCCCCTGGCATCGATGCAAAGAGGTGAGTACCGCTTGCCGGCCACATCAGTTCGATCATAAACTCTCCTATACTCACACGCGAGCCCCGTTGTGGCATAACGATATCCACTCCCGTCATCAGAGATTTAACGCGAGTACTCTCCACAATAGGTTCGGCGTTGGTGCTCACCCAGATTTGGGAAACTTTGCGTTTTTTGACTGCACCACTGAGTCCACCAACATGGTCGGCGTGAAAGTGCGAGAGAATTAGTAATGGAATCTCATTTATTCCAAGAGCCTTGAGACAACGGTCCTCCAACAATGGATCAGGCCCCACATCAATGATGATTGCGCGATGATTACCCAAGTTAATGGCCATCGAATCGCCTTGACCCACATCACAGTTTGCTACCTGCCAATCCCCTGCTGGCCAACGTTGCACCCATGTCAGTATGAGAATCAATATCAAGGCAACAAGAGAGATTGCTTTAATATGACGCTTGAACAACCAGAGTATTAATATAAAAAGTGAAACGATAAGAAAGCCAATGCCTCCAGTCCGCAGACCCAAGACTGGAAATTGCCCCGCCCAACTTGCAACTGTTGCAATAAAGCCGGCTGGATACCGAATGAGCCAAATCAGGATCTGGCTCAACTGGGGTGAGAAGGGTGAAATCAGTGCGGCGATGAAGCCTAGAATCGTGACCGGGCCAACGGCTGGTGCCGCTAATAAATTAGCGATGATGCTCACGGGCGATAGATAACCCGAGAGAGCAACCAGAACCGGCGAACAAAAGACAATAGCGGCAATAGGTGGTGCTAAGGCTTGGGCTAGCGTGAGAGGAACCCGGCCTTTGAGTTTTTCAACAATTAAGGGAGCAAAGAGTAGAAGACCACTCGTTGCCATTACAGAGAGGGCAAACCCGGCATCACGGGCCTGCCATGGATCGGCGATGACTACGGCGCCCATTGCAAAACCCAGCGCTGGAAGAGAATCACGAGCCCGATGAGTTCCTTGTGCAACAAGAATCACTGCCGCCATCGCAGCAGCGCGTAGGACAGAGGGTGATGGGCGCACAAGTGCAATAAAGCAGATGAGAGCAATAGCTGTTGCACCTAGGCGCAGATTCATACGGGTAAAGAGAAACTGCATACACCATAGGACAAAGCTTGAAACGATTGCAAAATTTGCACCACTGACTGCTACTAAATGCAATAATCCTGAGCGCTTCATTGCGACTTTGAACTCTGGAGTTTGTTTGGAGGTATCGCCCAAGACCATTCCTGGAATCAGTGCACCAGCATCACCTTCTCCTGATGTATTGCGTAAACCCTGTCTAATTGATGCCAAAGATTTTGCCCAGCGTGATGCCTGAGTGAGCACCTTGATATCGGCATCAATTAATACGAGTGCTCCAACACGGCCTTCTTTGCTCGAAACGATACGAGCAGGGGCGTTAAAACTCTGCCCAGGGAGCAGGTGTAGCACGCTTTTCTTTGGGGTGATAACACGGATCGGTATACGCATTTTAAATGCGCCATGGGATGCATCAATATAAATAGCTCGTGCTAAAAAACTGTAACTACCATTCACCGTTTGAGTGGGATCTGTTACAACTTGAGCCGTTAAATCTACGGATTGCCCATATGCCTGAGCTAACTGTGATTGGGCTAGAGAGGCCTGTCGAAATGACATCACTGTTGAGCCGAGTAAAAAGGCAGTAATGATTACGGCGAAGCGAAACTTGCGACTCCAAAGAGAGAATAGGACAAATACGAGAGCGCAAGCGCTGATTCGCCAGGGTGAGAGGGCGCTTTGCAGCAGTGCGCCCAGCCAAATAGCTGCGCCAACTGCAACGGCCCTGTAGTCGCCTAAACCCGGATTTTGCTTTTGATGATGGCGAATTTCGCTGCACCGATTCCACTGACTTTTTGAAGATCTTCAACCGAAACGAATGGGCCATTTACCTTTCGAAACTCCACAATTCGTCTGGCGATGACAGGTCCAATTCCATCTAGTGAGTCAAGCTGCCCAGCAGTTGCACGATTGATATTGAGTGGACCACGTCGCACTGAGGGAGAAACTCCTCCTCGCGCCCCTTTGATAAGGGTTGAATCGACGAATATCTGTTCACCATCAGATAAGACACGTGCCAGATTGATCGTCGATAAATCCGCTCCGGGAGCGCTGTTACCTGCCGCTTTGATCGCATCTATAACACGCGAATTTGCTGACATAGTGTAGACACCTGGTTTATTGACCGCTCCGGTAACATCTACGAATATCTCTGGTGCACTTATCTGTATGGGGATAACAGGCCTAGCTACAACCTCGTGACTGTTGCCCCGCACCACAACCAGAGATGAGAAAGCGAGTATAAGAAGGCTCAGGATGAGTAATGCTCGTTTTTGCATCCGTGAATAGTGGAGTTCAAACCACCAGGTGCTAATTCTTTCAAAGGCTTGGGTTATTTGATTCATATGGCCCATTTAAGCCTGTGTGTATGGTCTGCTCAGACCCGTGGGGTCTAACTGTTGATAACGATATTTACTATCTTCGGTGCCCGTGTGATGATCTTGATAATCGTTGATCCGACTAGAGCTGAGGCTATCGCTGGGCGGGCAAGGGCGGCCGCCTCCAGATCGGCATCACTAATGGTCGGCTCCACATCGAGGCGATCCTTTATCTTCCCATTTATCTGAACAACTGCCGTTACGACATCGGCAACTAAGAGTTTTGAATCGACTACTGGCCAGCCAGCACGCGCCACCGAAGGTTGATGCCCCAAACGCTCCCACATCTCCTCAGCAGTAAATGGTGCAACCAATGACAACATGATTGCAATCGCCTCTACAGCCTCGCGCACCGCCGGATCACTCGCTCCTGGACCCGAGTCAATCGCTTTGCGGGTTGCATTGACGAGCTCCATCACACGGGCGACCGCAACGTTGAATCGAAATGATTCAACTGCAAAATCTGCATCATGCAGAGCCTTGTGTGTGGCTTTACGAAGTGTGGTTTCACCCTTTGTAAAATCAACACCAGGAGCACTTTTGACATCTCCCGACAGACGCCATGCGCGCGATAAGAACTTGACTGATCCCGATGGTGAAACATCTGACCAATCGACATCATCCTCGGGAGGTCCAGCAAAGACCATCGATAGACGGATTGCATCGACGCCGTGACGCTCTAACTCATCGGATAAACGTACTAAATTGCCCCGACTCTTTGACATCGCTGAACCATCCATGACCACCATACCTTGATTTAATAATCGAGTGAATGGTTCATTGAAATCAAGCATGCCCATGTCGTGCAGGACCTTGGTGAAGAAACGACTGTATAAAAGATGCAAGATAGCGTGAGTTACACCACCGACGTATTGATCTACTGGCAACCAGGTCTGCAGATCCCCTTTTGAGAAGGGCTCATCATGGTTAGTCGATGATGGGTAACGTAGGTAGTACCACGATGAATCGACGAAGGTATCCATCGTGTCGGTATCGCGCTTTGCAGGAGCTGAACACTTTGGGCACAAGACGTTGACCCAATCGGTCGCAGCTCCCAATGGTGAGCTCCCTTTTGGTTTTAAATCCAATCCCTCTGCCTGTGGCAGAACCAAGGGAAGTTGATCGATTGGTACCGGGACTTCGCCACAGGATGGACAGTGAATGATTGGGATCGGCGTGCCCCAGTAACGCTGACGCGAGACTAACCAGTCACGCAGGCGATAGTTGCGTGCAGAGTGTCCCGCACCATCTGCCTCCAATTGTGCATTAATTGAAGTAATTGCATCGGCCTTGTTCATACCATTGAGTGCGCCAGAGTTGATTAAAGTGCCATCACCAACAGTTGCCACACCACTCACATTTGGATCTTCCTCACCAGTATCGACAACCACAGTCACAGGTAGTTTCATGGCACGAGCAAAGTCTAGGTCGCGTTGATCATGTGCGGGAACTGCCATAATCACACCTGTTCCATAATCAGCCAAAACATAGTCACTTGCCCATATGGGAAGTTTCGCACCATTAACAGGGTTG
Organism: Actinomycetota bacterium; assembly: GCA_005800815.1. GTDB lineage: Bacteria > Actinomycetota > Actinomycetes > Nanopelagicales > Nanopelagicaceae > Planktophila. Next base: position 49,660 of record SYEK01000035.1, on the reverse strand, counting down.
ATTGCAAAGCGATTCAAAAACACGCCAGTCTTAGGGCGATCTGTTGCAAGGCGATCAATATCACTATCTGCTTTTATCTTTCCAAGATATGTGCCAAACTCAGATTCAACGCCCGTTCCCACTACAAGTTGGGCGGCAAGCTCACTGTCAGCGGCGACCACCATGAATGTCGCACCAAATAATGTATCGGGACGTGTTGTATAGACGGTCACAGGCTCCTTGTGCCCCTCAATGACAAAAGAGACGTTGGCCCCAGTCGATCGTCCAATCCAATTGCGCTGCATCATCAATACCTTTTCTGGCCACTTACCTTCAAGCTGTGCCATGTCATCGAGTAGACGATCAGCGTAATCAGTGATCTTGAAATACCACTGATTGAGTTTTTTCTTGGTAACTGCAGTATCACATCTCTCGCATAGGCCGGCGACAACTTGCTCGTTGGCTAAAACCGTCTGACAGTCTGGACACCAATTGACGGCAGAATCTTTGCGATATGCCAGGCCACGTTCATAAAGGGCAAGAAATAACCATTGATTCCACCTGTAGTAGTGGGGGTCACAGGTATTAAAGACACGATCCCAGTCAAATGAGCATGCAAAGCGACGCATGGATGCTTTTTGGACTGCGATATTCTCATATGTCCAAATCTTTGGATCTTCATTGCGTTTGATAGCGGCATTTTCAGCAGGTAAGCCAAAAGCATCCCACCCGATGGGATGCAGCACATTGAAGCCTTTTTGAATCCAATAGCGGGCTATTACATCGCCAAGAGCGTAGGCCTCGGCATGGCCCATATGCAGATCCCCAGATGGATATGGAAACATATCCAAGACGTATTTCTTTGGGCGCTTGTCATCTGTGCGACCGGACTTAAATGGCTGTACTTGATCCCAAACTGGCAGCCACTTCTCCTGCACATAAGCAAAGTCATATGCCGCGTGCGCATCGTGTGTGCTCTCTATATCCATACGTGGAGCTGAGGGGATTTGAACCCCTGACCCCCTGCATGCCATGCAGGTGCGCTACCAGCTGCGCCACAGCCCCAATTTCCTGAGAAGAGCACACCCTACCCCATGAATTACGGGGTGGTCGCGCCGCTCTCTTCACCGTAGACAGGCTCTGGGATAGAACCGGCATTATGTTCAATCAAATTCCACTGACGTGTATTGCGTTCAAGAATCGACCATGATGCATTTGAAAGCCCACCTATAACACCCCAGTGTGAGAGTGGAAGTTGTAAGAGATGGCCTAAGACACAGCGCGCAGTACCACCATGTGTTGCAACGATCAAAAGTTGATCGGTCTTTGCCTCCAGTACATGATTGATCACACCCACTGCGCGTGCTGCCACCTCACTACGCCTCTCACCCGTAGTACCGGCCGGATTGTCTTCGCCATCTATCCAGCGAATGAAGTTTTGAAAATCCTCGGCACGATTTTCAGCACCTGTCTTACCCTCCCATAAGCCACCATTTGTCTCACGTAAGTCTTTAAAGGGTGTAACTTTGAGATTTACAAGGTTGGCTAGTGCCTGTGCGGTCTCGTAGGCACGACCTAAATCACTTGAGATAATCGCAGTGGGATTCATGCCCGCTAGAATCTTTGCCGCCTGTTGCACCTGATAACGGCCAACATCGTTGAGTGGAATATCTGAATGACCTTGAAATCGATTAACCATATTCCAATCGGTCTGGCCATGACGCCATAAAAGAACGCGATTACCGGCCATAGGGTGCAGCTGCTTTCACGGCATCTAAATCAATTGTCGGACAGTCATTCCATAGACGATCTAGCATGTAGTACTCACGAAGCTGGGTACTTTGAATGTGCACGACTAAATCTGAGTAATCAAGAAGGATCCACTCTGCACCTTTTTCTCGGCGCGCAGGCTTTTCTCCGATTGTAATCAATTGCCGCTCAACCTCATCGGCGATGGCATCGACCTGTAGGACGTTTTGTCCGGTGGCGATGAGAAAGACCTCACTGAGAACCATCTGTTCTGATAGGTCGATAGCCACCAGATCAGTACCAATTTTCTCAATTATGGCTGATGCCGCTACTTGTGTGATCTCACGAGTTCGGGAGCTAATTGTCATAGAGCCTATTCTCTCGCATGAATGCAGCAACTTCCTCAGGTAGCTCAGTACTCAGGCCGGCACGGATGGCAGTTGATGAGACGTTGAGGGCAGATAAATCAATTCCATGTGAAGCAAACCCCGGACGATCAACGCAGATGATTGAGACCATTGTGTGCAACTCTTTGGCCCGGTGCCACTGATCGATTTTAGAGTAAGCATCTGCGCCCATGATGAGAAATATCTCATCGTCAGGGTATGTAGCACGGACCGCTTCAACGGTATCGATGGCATAACTTGGGCCCTCACGCAAGATCTCAATAGGGCTCACCTCAACATGTGAGGCAATCGCACCTGGCAGGGTTGAAAGCGCTAGCTGACACATTCTCCGGCGATCTGGGCCACTGGCTATTGGAGCATTGTCTCGAAGTAGAGGCTGACCGGCTGGGACAAGAATTAGATGATCGATAATCTTTCTCTCGATGAGTTGACGTATGAGATGTAGGTGACCATTGTGAATCGGATCAAAGGTCCCACCATAAATGCCTACTCGGGACAAACTAATCCCGGTCTAAACGAAGTGCTAGATAGAGAAAGAGGATGAATATCCCAAAAGTGACTAATCCATAGGCAATGGCCGGCATTGGAAGCTCACGAAGAGTTTCAGCGGCGACTTGATTCATGAGTACACCTTACTACCCACCAGCTAACAATTCTTTAAATCCCGCCTCATCTATGACGGGGATACCAATCTCTATCGCCTTGGCCAACTTAGAGCCGGGTTCTGCGCCAACCAGTACATAGCTAGTCTTACTTGAGACAGCCGATGCACATTTACCACCATATGAGATTATCGTCTCTGCGATTGAGTCGCGTGAATAATCCACTAGTCCACCGGTAACAACAAAGGTCAATCCCTTGAGAACCTGAGGAAGGTCGGCGATGACCTCTTGCTGCATGCGAACACCCGCACGAGACCATTTAGAGATAATCTCTTGATGCCAGTCGATACTAAACCACTCAATAATTGAGTCGGCAATCGTTGCTCCGAGGCCATCGATTTGCGATAAATCCTGTGTACTAGCTTTTGATATTTTTTCGATAGAGCCATAGTGCCTGGCAAGTGCTTGGGCAGCAGTGGGGCCGACGTGTCGAATGGAGAGGGCAACTAGTACGCGCCACAGTGGTTGATTTTTTGCCTCTGCAAGTGCTGCCAATAGTTTGTCGGTGTTTTTCCCCGTTTTGAAGCCAGCCTTACCATCTTTTTTTAAAAAGAACTCGGATGTCGAAAGCTTCTCCCTCGTCAGATCAAAGAGATCTGATTCATCAGTAATGATCTTCCCATCCAGCAGAGCGGTCGCAGCCTCATAGCCCAGGACATCTATATCAAGGGCTGAGCGAGATCCAATGAAGTAGATGCGCTCACGCAACTGCCCCGGACAGCTACGAGCGTTAGGGCAGCGAATATCAACATCGCCCTCTGAAATTGCACGTAGCACCGAACCACACTCAGGACAATGTGTAGGCATCACAAATACACATTCGCTACCAGTACGCGCCTGGACAACAGGAGCCAAGACCTCAGGGATGACATCACCAGCTTTGCGGATCACCACAACATCTCCGATGAGCACGCCTTTACGAAGGATCTCTGCGGCGTTATGCAAGGTAGCATGTGTAACGGTTGAGCCTGCAACTTTGACCGGCTCCATGAAGGCAAATGGTGTGACGCGTCCTGTGCGCCCGATACTGACCTTGATGTCGAGTAATCGAGTGGTGACTTCCTCTGGTGCATACTTAAATGCGATCGCCCATTTTGGTGCCCTTGAAGTAAAACCTAACTTATCTTGGGCCGCCATCGAATCTACCTTGATCACAACGCCATCAATCTCATGCTCAACATCGTGGCGGTGAAGCTCGTAGTACTGAATGTACTTTTCAACCTCAGCGCGAGTCGTACAGAGTGTGAAGCGATCACTTGTCGGTAGGCCCAGATCCTTGAGTGAGGAGTAAGCATCACTCTGTGAATCAAATGTGGCTCCTATGCACGCACCAACACCATGAACGACGATTGATAGTGGCCGAGATGCACTCACCCTGGGATCTTTCTGACGCACCGAACCAGCGGCGGCGTTGCGGGGATTAGCAAAGAGAGGTCTACCCAACTCCTCTAGACCCTCATTGAGTTCATTGAAGGCGGCCAGCGGAAAGAATACTTCGCCACGGATTTCAATCAATGTTGGTGGTCTTTCTCCTACCAGGGCATGAGGAAGATTCTTAATCGTCTTGATATTCAGAGTCACATCCTCTCCTGTGGTGCCGTTACCACGCGTCAAACCCCTGATCAATTGGCCATTCTCATAAGTCAAGTTGATTGCAAGACCATCTACTTTGAGTTCGCAGAGATAGGTTGGCGTATCTATCTCTTTCTCAACCCGGCCGAACCAGGCAGATAATTCAGCCAGATCAAATGCGTTGTCAAGACTCATCATCTTCTCAATGTGATCATGCTGTGTAAATGCCGTTGCGAATCCTCCCCCAATACCAAGGGTGGGTGAATCACTCTGGCGCAAATGAGGATACTTGGCTTCGAGACCTTTGAGCTCGCCCAATAATCCATCAAAATGTGCATCTGTAACTGATGGTGAATCCAGGACATGATATTTAAACTGATGATCGCGAATCTCTTGAATGAGTTCGCTCATACGTTGACGGGCTTTATTACTCATCTATTGGGTCTCACAGATGGTCGCAGACCCCACGACCCGATCACCATCGTAAATCACCATCGCCTGTCCGGTTGCAAGGCCAAGTAATGGTGCCTCTAAGATGGCGACGAGTAGGTTATTTTCGAAAAAATATCTACATGGCAGAGCGGTGCCATGTGCACGAATCTGAACAAAGCCAGTACGTGACTTTTCATCCACCGATGGTCCACACCAAATCGCTCGTTCACCACGCATCGTTGTGATCGCTAAGTCCTTGCGTGCACCCACAACTACTGTATTTGTCACAGGCTCGATCTTTAAGACGAAACGAGGAGAGCCGTCAGGGGTTGGAATCGTCAGACCAAGGCCTTTGCGCTGACCGATTGTGTATGTGTATGCACCCTTGTGTTCACCTATTTTCACACCGTTTTGATCGAGGATTGGCCCTACATCACTTCCTAATCGCTCACGCAACCAGCCAGCGTTATCTCCCGATGGAACAAAGCAAATATCATGGCTATCAGGCTTTTGTGCCAGGGCTAAGCCACGTGCCCGTGCCTCGGCGCGGATATCAACTTTTGTCGTATCACCCAACGGGAAAATAGCCCCGGAGATCTGATCAACCGTTAAAACCGATAAAACATAAGACTGATCCTTCAAGTGATCGAGCGCACGATGCAGGGTCTTTCCTAGATCACTCATTTGCGTCCGTGCATAGTGGCCAGTGACTACACCATCAAAGCCCATAGCCCGTGCACGATCTAAGACGGCGGCAAACTTGATTTTTTCATTACAGCGAAGGCATGGATTAGGGGTCCGTCCCGCCGCATACTCAGAGAGAAAATCTTCCACGACTCCATCATGAAACTCCTCGGCCATGTCCCAGATATAAAAAGGAATCCCTATGACATCGGCGGCGCGACGAGCATCATGTGAATCTTCAATGGTGCAACAACCCCGCGCCCCAGAGCGATATTTCGCAGGATTAGCCGAGAGCGCTAAATGCACTCCTGTGACTTCATGGCCTGCATCAACGGCCCGTGCGGCGGCAACGGCGGAATCGACACCACCGCTCATCGCTGCGATTAGCTTCATCTGATATTGGCCGCCCTTCCACGGGCAATCACATCGGGAAGCACTGACATGACCAGATCGCACTCTTGAGCCGTACTCGTTGCACCGAAAGAGAAACGAAGTGAAGATTGGGCTGTAGTTTGGCTGTGGCCCATCGCCAGCAACACATGGCTGGCCTCATGCACACCAGCACTACATGCCGAGCCGGTTGAGCATGAGATGTTCTGCTCATCCATGAGAAGAAGCAAGGTTTCGCTTTGGGTTCCAGGAAAGGTAACATTGACGATTCCAGGTAATCGAGAGGCTGCAAGGCCATTGATGCGTGCCTCTGGGATCATCTCCTGGATTGATGAGATGAAGCGATCACGAAGAGCACGGACTTCATCGACGTTGTAAGTGGCCAAAGCTGCTGTTGTGAATCCTATGATGCCAGGGGCGTTCATTGTGCCGCTACGAATCTCGCGCTCTTGTCCCCCACCGTGGAGTAGCGAGGGAATCTCAACTGTACGCTTGAGAATAAGTGCTCCGATTCCAAGTGGCCCACCAATCTTGTGGGCACTGATGGTCATGGCAGTAACACCAAGGTGTGAGAACGAGAGTGGAGTTTTCTTAAAGCTCTGTACGGCATCTGTGTGGACAGGAATCTGACCCGCTATTCGCACTACCTCGCCTATCGGCTGGATCACCCCCGTCTCATTATTTGCATGCATGATCGAGATGACTGCAATCTCGCGACCTCTAGTTGCGACTAGGTCGCTAAGAAATTCAAGATCGATGACACCATTGGGGTTGACTGGGAGCAGAATGATCTCTGCCTGCTCGTGTGATGCCAGCCAATTCGCTGGATCCAAGATTGCATGGTGTTCGATACTTGAGATGACGACAACTTTTTTGCCCGACTCACCCGCGGCCCAGTAAAGCCCCTTGAGTGCGATGTTATTTGCCTCAGTGCCAGATGCTGTGAAGATCACTTCACTCGGTAGGCACCCGAGCTCCTTCGCCAATCTCTCTCGGGCATCTTCCAGGGACTTACGCGTGGAGCGGCCATGGCTATGTAGGCTAGATGGATTCCCAAGAGCGTTCGCCTGCTCTGTCATGGCTCTGAGTGCGCTCTCAACCATCGGTGTTGTCGCCGCATGGTCGAGATAGATAGAGGTCATAGGGCTAATCCTAGGACTTACGTGCGAGTACACCCTCTGTGGCCTGTGGCAGAACGGCGAAGAGATCACCAATGACACCAAAATCGGCGATTTCAAATATCGGTGCCTCTGGATCTTTATTAATCACCACAATCGCCTTACTTGTCTGCATACCTGCGCGATGTTGAATCGCACCGGATATCCCGCACGCAACATATAACTGCGGGCTCACTGTCTTGCCAGTTTGGCCGACTTGATGGGAGTGTGGATACCAACCTGCATCTGTTGCCGCACGCGATGCTCCCACTGCTGCGCCCAGGCTATCGGCAAAGGCTTCAACGGCTAGGAAATCACCATTCGTACCACGCCCACCCGAAACGACGATATCGGCCTCGGTGAGTTCAGGGCGCCCTCCTTGCACGGGGGGCTGGGAAGATGTGATCTTTGATTTCCTGGACCCATCTGTAATCTCACATGAGAGAACCTCAATAACTGGGCTCACTTGTTTCAAATCGGCGGAGATCGAGTTTGGACGCACGGTGATGATCGGTGTCCCATGAGAAATCTTGGAGTGCACAGTTGTAGATCCACCAAAGACCATCTGGGTCGCACTTATATCGGCACTGACATCGATGGCATCGGTGATAATCCCTGAGTTGGTTTTGACTGCAACTCGACCGGCGACCTCTTTGCCAAAAGCATGTGATGCAATCAGGACCGCTACAGGTTCTTTACTCACAATTATCTGAGCCAGCACATCGGCCGCTGCACTTACGCCATGGGCTGCAAAGCTCTCGGACTCAACAACTACAACAGTATCAATCGGACCGTGAGTAAGAGCCGCTGCATAGGCTGAGCCTTGACCTTGAGGAGCGAGCACAACCGCTACAACATCACCGATGCGCGCAGCGGCTGTTGCAAGCTCGGCCGTGGTCTTTGTATTTTTCCCACCGATGAAATCTGCAAGGATTATCACTCTACTCATATCAACTTCTTCTCTGATAGAAAGCTGACAAGCTGATTGGCCGCGCCACCATCATCGGTGACTTTGATGCCGGCAGCGCGTGATGGCCGAGGAGTGGCATCAAGAACCAAAGACCATGAACTCTCAACTGTGACACCAACGGCTAAGATATCCATGACATCGATAGTTTTCTTCTTCGCAGACATGATGCCTTTAAAGGATGGGTAGCGAGGCTCATTGATCTTTTCCACCACCGAGATCACGGCCGGAAACTGCCCAGACATCTCATCTACTCCGGCCTCAGTTACGCGGGTAATCAAGACCTGTTGGGTCAAGGGATCGACTTTGACGGCAGAGGCAAAGGTGAGTTGAGCACAACCAAGGCGCTCTGCGATCATCGCCGGGACAACACTCATGCGCGCATCTGTTGACTCAGTTCCGCAGATAACAAGATCGAAACCGATCTTTGAGATGACGGTGGCCAAGACCTTTGATGTCGCAAGGGCATCTGCGCCAGCTAATGAAGCATCACTTATTAAAATCGCGTTGTTTGCACCCATCGAGAGTGCCTTGCGCAAAGCCTCAGTTGCTCGCTCTGGACCCATTGAAATGACCGTGACCGAGTTCGGCCCACCCTCCTCGTTGCCGCCATGGGCCTCTGCGATACGAAGAGCCTCTTCGACTGCATACTCATCCAGATCATTCAGGACAACATCTACATTGACCCGATCGAGTACCCCATTGACCATCTTCTTCTCAGCCCATGAATCCGGGACCTGTTTGATGCAGATAGCGATTCTCATATCTCACATATTACCTGCGAGTATCACAAAGAACCACTCCAAAGGGCTTTGCGAGGCATCATCACCCGGTGCTACCTACCGATTGACGAATTCTTGGCGGCTTTCTTGAAGATGGTGGAACCGACTTTGCAATCTAGGTAGTAAACACGGTACAAAGGTATTATCCAGTGATGATGTTGGCACTTATCGCACCCGGTCAAGGCTCACAAAAGACCGACATGCTCACCTCGTGGACAGTGGATTCAGACTCTAAGAATCTATTGAATCAGTGGTCAAAGGAGATTGATTTAGATCTTTTGCATCTTGGCACAGCTGCCAAGGCCGATGAAATCACAGATACAGCGAATGCACAGCCGCTGATTCTTGCTACATCCTTGCTAGCCGCTCGTGCACTAGGAATACAGAATATGCACGTTGTATCTGGTCACTCTGTTGGGGAGTTGACTGCTGCAGCGCTGTGTGGGGCGATCAGTGATGGTGATGCCCTGCGCTTGGTGCGAGCGCGTGGAGTTGAAATGGCAAAGGCGGCAACACGAATATCTGCTGGGATGTCGGCGGTTCTGGGGGGAGATAGAGATGAGGTCCTCTTGGCGATACGGGCCTTGAAATTGATAGCAGCAAATGAGAATGGTGCAGGCCAGATAGTTGCCGCTGGTGATTTGAGCGCCCTTGCCGCCCTTGCCGCCAATCCCCCAAGCGGGGCACGCGTGCGTGCCTTGGATGTCTCGGGTGCATTTCATACCTCTTATATGTCAACTGCTGTGGCTCCAGTTCAGGTAATCGCCTCTGGTATCGCTCGGGGCAAGGCCTGCGTGCCATTTATATCCAACACAGATGGAGCAATCCTGAGTGATGCCGATGAGATTCTGCGCCAGATTATCGATCAAATCGCCAAGCCAGTGCGTTGGGATCTCTGCATGGCTACTCTGAGGACAATGGGCATCACGGGAGTCATTGAGTTAGCACCGGCTGGAACTCTGGTTGGCTTGCTCAAGCGCGCCCAGCCAGGGATTGAGGGCTTTGCACTCAAGGCCGCGGCCGATGTAGGTGCTGCGCGTGAGTTTGCCGCAAGGCACACATGAGCATAAAACTTCCAGCAGTTGGTAATAGCCAAATTCTCTCGGTCGGCTCATATCGCCCCATGCGCCTGGTGCCTAACAGTGAGATCGTTGATCGCATTGAATCAAGTGATGAGTGGATTGTGCAGCGCACCGGGATACAGAGCCGCCGCTTTGCAGGTCCCGATGAGAGTGTGATTTCAATGGCTGCAGCTGCATGTGAAATAGCACTCGAACGTGCGCACATGAGTATGGGCGATATCGACACGGTTATTCTTGCGACGATCTCCTACCCGTTCCAAGCACCTAGTGCTGCGACCGAGCTCGTCACTGTCCTAGGTAATCCCAAGGCTGCCGCAGTTGATATCAGTGCGGCATGTGCAGGTTTTTGTTACGGGGTTGCGATGGCAAGTGATCTAGTTCGCACGGGAACATCTAAGAATGTGCTGGTCATTGGTGTTGAGAAACTCTCAGATTTCACCGATCCTGATGATCGTGCAACTGCATTTATATTTTCCGATGGCGCAGGGGCAGTGATTATTGGAGCAAGTGATTCAGTACGTATTGGTCCGACAATTTGGGGATCAGATGCAGATTCACGTGAGACTATTATGTTAACTCCTGCCTACACTGAGTTTAGAAACGCACCCGATAAAGGTGTAGCCCAACTTGGTTGGCCAAACATCGCACAGCAAGGACAAGCTGTTTACCGATGGGCCGTATTCACGGTAAGCAAGGCCGGTATAAGGGCTCTTGAGGCCGCAGGAGTGCGTGCCGATGAGCTCGGTGCATTTATTCCACATCAAGCCAACATGCGCATCATCGAATCCATGGCTAAAGAGATCAATATCCCAGAGAGCGTGATTACTGCCGATGATATTCGTGTCAATGGAAATACATCTGCGGCATCAATTCCTCTTGCGATGGATGCGCTACTTCTGAAACACCCCGAACTTCATGGCACATTGGCGCTTCTAATCGGCTATGGCGCCGGCCTTGTCTATGCCGCCCAGGTCGTGGCGCTCCCGCCTGCTCCTTGAGATTTTCACCACTAAAAGGCGTAGGTACTCGTAAGTATCGGTTTTTTCCGAGAGAATTACCATCTTAAAATAGCAATACCCAAAGTAGCTAAGGGATGGAAAAAATAAAATGGCACTTGCACAGGCTGATGTTCTTGCAGGATTAAAAGAGATTGTTGAAGAGGTAGCTGGGATTCCTGCTGGATCGATTGAGATGGCTAAGAACTTTACCGAGGATTTAGAGGTTGATTCACTCAGCATGGTTGAAGTTATTGTGGCTGCCGAAGAGCGCTTTGGTGTGAAAATCCCAGATGAGGCAGTAACTGATCTTGCCACTGTTGGCGATGCAGTGAACTTCATCGTCAATGCAGCAAAGTAGTAAGTCAAGGGTTCTCTTATGGCTGCCCGTCGAGTAGTCGTCACCGGCCTTGGTGCGACTACCCCCTTGGGTGGTGAGGTTGCAACAACATGGTCTGCTCTGCTGGCTGGTAGAAGTGGCGTTCGCCTACTTACCGAGGATTGGGCACAGACAATCCCCGTACGTTTTGCCGCACGAGTAGCGCTCGAACCGAGTGAGCAGATGGAGCGTGTAGAACTACGGCGCTTGGATAGGTCAGAACAGTTTGCCGTGATTGCATCGCGTGAGGCCTGGAGAGATGCAGGCTCGCCCGAGATGGACAAAGAGCGCTTAGGTGTTGTCATTGCATCAGGTATTGGTGGTGTAACGACACTGCTTGATCAGTACGACATCTTGCACGAGAGAGGTGCTCGACTTGTCAGCCCGCATACCGTTCCCATGTTGATGCCAAACGGACCTGCAGCTCACGTCGGTCTTGAGCTTCAGGCAAAGGCCGGTGTCCACACACCCGTGAGTGCATGTGCATCAGGGGCCGAGGCGATTGGATATGGCCTTGAGATGATCCGCAATAATCGCGCCGATATCGTCCTCAGCGGTGGCGTTGAGGCGGCTATCCACGCAATGCCAATGTCCGGCTTTGCTGCGATGAAGGCACTATCGACGAGAAATGATGATCCTGTGCGCGCATCACGGCCATATGATCTTAATCGTGATGGCTTTGTCCTAGGAGAGGGTGGTGGGGTGTTAGTGCTGGAGGAGTACGAGCACGCTCGTGCACGAGGTGCAAAGATTTACTGCGAACTCGCGGGCCAAGGCTTGACCTCTGATGGCTATCACATCGCCGCTCCAGATCCTGATGGCACCGGTGTACAGCGGGCCCTTAAATTTGCCCTACGCGATGCAGGTCTTTCAACGAGAGAAATCGTGCATTTGAACGCCCATGCCACATCCACACCTGCAGGAGATATAGCCGAAGCCAACGCTCTGTGCGCAGCTCTTGGCCCAGATGTAGATCATGTTGCAGTCTCTGCAACAAAATCGATGACAGGACATTTATTGGGTGGCGCAGGAGCCATGGAATCTGTTTTTATCGTCAAATCGCTCCAGGATCGCCTGGCACCTCCCACTATCAACATCGATGATCTGGACCCGGCCGTCTTAATAGATGTCGTGCGTGATAAGCCACGGGCTCTTCCCTCTGGTGATATCGCAGCTCTCAATGACTCATTTGGTTTTGGTGGCCATAATGTTGTCTTAGTCTTTAAGAGTCTATAAAGGAATTTGAATGTCTCCACTATCGAGGGACCCGCGTGATCCTGAATCAAGGATTGCGCGTTTGGTAGATGAGGAAAACTTCACATTTCTCATCCCCCGCACCGATTGTGGAGTAATCGCGGTAACAGGACTCATCAAGGGAAACAAAGTAGTCATCTTCGCATCAGATGCCACCGTAAAGAGTGGTGCACTTGGAGTTGATGGGTCACATGTAATCGTCACAGCCTATAAGGCTGCGATGGGGGCGCAAGTACCAATCATCGGAGTCTGGCACTCTGGTGGAGCACGTTTAAGTGATGGTGTCGCATCTCTTGACGCTTTTGGTGAGGTCTTTCAATCTATGATCTTAGCGAGCGGTCGAATTCCTCAGCTCTCATTAGTGCTTGGACCAACTGCAGGTGGCGGTGCTTATGGACCGGCTCTAACAGATCTCATTGTGCTCGCCCCTGAAGGACGCATCTTTGTTACAGGTCCTGATGTAGTAAAGAGTGTGACTGGGGAAGATATCGATATGGCGCTGCTGGGTGGACCTGAAGCACATAAGAAAAACAGCGGACTTGCACATATTATTGCAGCGACTGAGCAGGCAGCCTTCGATGATATTCGTGATCTAACAGCGCTCTTTGCCAACCATGGCTTTATGCGCCCGGATGCGCAAGATATCGATCTCTCAGAGTTTGTCCCTGACTCCACAGTCCGCAGCTATGACGTACATCCATTAGTCAATGCAATATTGGATAAAGGTAGTGAACAGATCGAACTTCTCTCAATGTGGGCGCCAAATATGACCACAATCATTGGTCGTTTGGGTGGTGCCACCGTGGGTGTTCTTGCCAACAACCCGGCACATATGGCGGGGGTAATTGATGCGGCCGCCGGTGAAAAAGCCGCCCGCTTTGTGCGCACTTGTGATGCATTTGGTATCCCACTCATTGTGATCGCCGATGTTCAAGGATTCCTACCTGGAGCAGGGCAAGAATGGGAGGGCGCAGTGCGACGTGGCGCAAAATTGCTGCATGCATTTGGTGAAGCGGTCGTTCCACGAGTTACCTTGATTACACGTCGAGCCTATGGTGGTGCCTATGTGGCAATGAACTCAAAGTCACTGGGTGCAACGCATGTGTTTGCATGGCCTTGCGCCGAAGTTTCAGTGATGGGAGCAGTGGCAGCTGTTCGAGTATTGCACAGGAAAATGCTGGCAGAACTTCCTGCGGATCGGCGCAAATCAATGGAGCTAGAGCTAGCGGCCGAACATGAGAAGAGTTCAGGAGGTGTTCATCAAGCCCTAGAAATCGGTGCAGTCGATGAGATCATCGAGCCAGGGTCAACTAGGAGCTCTCTTGCTAAGGCAATTTCACAAGCGCCACATCGGCGTGGTAGTCATTCGAATATGCCACTTTAATTTGTCTTGAAGGTCACCGATACCGTTGCTGTGACCGTCTTTTCAATCGTGCTTGTGTCATATGCACCATAATCGGCCGTCATCGTGGAATCTGGTGTGGTGATCTGAATCGGACCAGCCTTGACATTGACTAATGATCCGAGCGTGCTCCCAACAGCCCCTGTGAGAGCCTGCGCACGCAGCTTTGCATCCTTCATGGCATCACTCATCAATACTGGGCGAAGCTCAGGTAAGTTTGAGATGTAGTACTGAGGTCCATAATTATTCACATTGATTCCGGTCTGTAATATCACTCCAATACCCTGACTCAGCTTTGCGACCAGCTGGACATCTTTTGTCCGCACTGTCACATCACGGTTTGCCCGATAAGAAAGGATACGACCTGTTGAGTTTCCATTGACATACTCCTCATTGGCAAAGGTGGATACTGGGCCAAGGGTCAGAGAATCTGCTTTGATTCCGCCGGCGGTCAAATAGTCGCTGAGTGCTGATACATCTGCATCGACTTTTTTAACGGCCATAGCCACAGCAGGTGAGGAGAGGTTTACTGAGAGTGTCCAAACAACGTTATCGGCAGTTGCAGTCGTCTTGGCAGAGCCAGTTACTGTGATGCCATCACTACTACGTGATGCAAAGCCAGATCCAACTCTCATCAATCCAATACCAAGTGCCAGAGAGATGATGATGGCTGAGATGATAATTGTCACCGCTTTACGGCGCTCCACTGTGATTATTGGTGATTCATTGAGTTGGCTCACATTCAGATAATATCCCTTAGATTGCTCGAAGCTGTGAAATCTCCTGATGGTTTAGAGCACGAAAACCCTCCAGCTCACTCTCCCAGTCACTACCCATAAGAATAGATATTCCTGCACGAATCGACTCCTCATCGAAGCTATCTTTGAGTACAGCCTTAATCTGATTTTCATTCAATATTATTGCGCCTGATAAATCCGTGAGTGCATGATGGATTCCTAGCTCTGGTGTGGCACGAAAGAGCTCTCCTCCGTTGTTTGTGTCCTCTTGAACCTCGAAATAGAGATAGTGCCAACCGCGCAATGCGCTTGCGATCGCCGCAGCAACACCCTCACGATCGCGCCATGACAAGGTGCATGTGTATGTGCCGGCTTTGAGTGGCTGTGGCCTCCACTCACATCGCACCCCAGCCCCCAGTAAATCTGCGAGCGCCCAATCGATGTGGCGACGTAGCGCAGATGGGGCGCTATGGATTCTCAGGTGTCCTCGCACGACAAGCGTTGCCGAGCCTCGGGTTAAGCGTTGCATTGAAATCTCCTAGCAAGGACGCCGATTGCGACCTTCCCCGGCCGCCTTGTGCTCCTGCTAGTGCCTCAATTACACACCCATCAGGCTCAAACTGTCCACCCCCACTTTAGGCATACGGGCCAGAAGAAGGTAGAGTGGGGCTTAGTCGGACGCTTAATCAGTACCCGTTTCATGGAATACATATTCGGTATCGCTGGCGCAAGAGGAAGACCGTGGTCGAGGAACTCTCGAACACCCATATATCGAAGGAAAAGTAAAAACATGGCAACAGGCACAGTTAAGTGGTTCAACTCTGAAAAGGGTTTCGGTTTCATTGCAGTTGATGGTGGCGGACAAGATGTTTTCGTTCACTACTCAGCGATCCAAGGAAATGGTTACAAGTCCCTTGAAGAGGGTCAGGCAGTCTCATTTGAGGTCGTACAGGGTCCAAAGGGCCCTCAGGCCGATGCAGTAAACCCTGCCTAATCAACACCGCTTTCTCGATAACCCCCACTGGAGACAGTGGGGGTTATTTTTTTCTACTTCGGAGTAGGTGGAATCTCACCAGTCTTTGATTTCTTGGCATTGATCTCTTTGAGCGGAGATGCATCCTTACCAACTTTCCATGCATCAAGATATTTCCAGGGCCAGATCATTCCCCGCCTGACCCACCACGCCCCTGACTCAAGCGGTGTCGGCCATGAGATTCCAAAGTGCAGATGGGGGGGCGTCCCTCGCGCACTACCTGATGATCCGATTGAACCTAAGAGTCGACCTGCCTTGACGAGAACACCCACTTCGATACTGGCTGGAATTGATCGCAGATGAGAACCATAATAGCGAACGCCGTCATCGCCAATAATTGAAACATAGAGTCCTCCACGATCTGGACCTAAACTCTTTTTTCCACTCCACCTATCGATGCGATTGACCTCATCGACGACACCATTGATCGGTGCTACAAACTTACAACCCGCAGGGGCCAGGATATCGGTAGCTGGATAGTCATGGTGCGCTTTTGCATAGGTGTACTCACACCCTGTTACTGGAAAGACATATACCGGGGCACTATGAGCCGAGATGATTGGTAATCCCAACAGCATAAGCGAAATGATAAAAACCCTTAATTTCACATCTCTAGGTTAGCGCCGCCCGATCTAATTTCGCGGTAACGACCATATGAGGGACTGTGAGTGCCCACACAACTACCAAAGCCATCCAGAAGAACTCATCGGTAAAACTCTGTCCACCTAGTGCAAGAGCTCCTGCGACAGCAAATGTCCCAAAGAGGGCTGGCAAACCAGGGATAACCGCCTTTGAGAACGCTCTGCCAATCTCATCTCGTGCAAAGCGCTCTTGGCACTTGGGTAAGGTCAGAGTTAGCCGAGCCGTATGGCGCATCGCATGCCAACATCCAAAGTAGGTGGCAAATGCGATTAGTGGTGGTGTCAGCAGGGCCAGTAGCAAAAGAAGGCTCAGATCGATCACCTCACGTAATCTTGTGCTCAGAGCCAGCGTGATGATAGAGATTACTGCAAGAGCACAGACCATAAAAAGTATCTCTTGATTGAATCCGCGATGCCAATTAATCAGATCTGAATTCACACTGGCTAGAGCCTTGGTACTCTCCGAGTTCACGAGTGGAATAAATACAGGTGTAAAACCAGCAGCTGGGATGAAAAATAGTCCAGACAATCTCCTTTTTGGATCCTTCCGCCTGTCAATCTCTCTCAGAAAAGCCGCATCTCCGATGCCAAAGTGCACTGCGCTCATAAATAGTACGGCGATAAAGCCAACCGTATTGAAAGTTAATATTGCAATCACTGCTAAGGCTGCCAGCGCAACATAAGCGATGACAAATATGCTCATCTTCAGAGGATCGGCTTTGGGCATCGTTACCAGGTGGTCAAGTGCTCCATGTGGAATACCGATGGCAAGAGCCCCTATTGCTAGTGCGACTTGCCAGCCCATTGAGCTCTCACCCAACAGATCTATAAAAATCAGTGAGGACACTATTACCAGCACAACGGACACACTCGAGAACAAGCGCACCCGATTCAAGAGTTGGAATTCACTTTCCTTCATGTCTCCCCCATCTAGAACGATCCTATCAAAGATGGGTGTGAGAAGATTTGGTGTGGAAAAATTTGGCTACATGGCAATGTTAGTTTTTACGGTTTTTGGTTCTTTTTGGCTTGAAATATTTCTCAAGACAAGTGTTCTGCGAAGGTGGAAAAGAGCTCTTCTGAGCATTCTCCCGGTCAGTATCCTCTTCCTAGCTTGGGATGCATATGCAATCGCCCAAGGACACTGGTTCTTCAATAGGGATCGAATGCTTGGAATCTATGGCCCGTTTGAGATTCCATTAGAGGAGTTCCTCTTTTTCATCATCGTTCCTATGGCAGCTATCTTGACCATAGAGGGCGTGACGACGGTGAAACCTCACTTGCGTGAGAAGGAGTTTGGCAAGGATAAAGAGCAGTGATCTATAGCGATATTGCAATAACAGCTTTTTCTCTCTCCATCATGATTGATCTCTTTCTCTTCAAGAACTCGCTTTTAACGCGTCTGGCTTTCTGGCTCTCCTATGTAATCATTTTTCCCTTCCAGCTGATAACTAACTGGTGGCTCACCCATCCCCGAAGTGATGGCAAAGCCATTGTCATGTATGACCCAGAGACAATTATTGGAATCCGGATTGCAAGTGCCCCAATTGAGGATCTTCTCTTTGGCTTCGCACTTGTTCTCACAGTGATGGGCATGTGGGAGTTCTGGGGTCGAAGGGGATTTCAGCGCAACAAAAAACTACAGTAAACTCATCGCCGATGAAGCGGTAGCTCAGTTGGTTAGAGCCCCGAACTCATAATCCGATGTTCCAGAATCAACTTGATTCCCAGTTTGTAAGAAAAAGGGCAGGTCAGATGGGTTAATTTCCTTCAGCCCCTGCTGTATTTCGACTAAAGGTCTTATCCTCAATCACAGTATCGCTATGGCTGGCAAGGAAACGAGCCATGGCCTGACTGAAGGTGTACAGATTAAGCAATAAGCCCCAAAAAGATTAGTTTTTTGGCCACTATAAGCGTGTTGTCTCGCTACTTTAGATGAGGAGCCGGCAAGCGGATCGGAGGACGTTCACCATCAAAGCGCAGAGGAAGTCCTGGAATCAGCTGAACTTGGGTTGTTGTATCTGGGTAGTCAAGCAATATGCCTACCGCCTGAGCTTGCGAATCATGGAAAAGCTCCTCCGGCAGTGAAACACGATCTGCAGGTACGCCACCACTGCCAAGGACTTGCCCCCAATAAACTGCATCTTTATTTGCAAGGGACTTCTCTATTTCAACTTTTAGAATAAGTGCGTTAGTGACGCGGTCCGAATTGGTCAAAAAGCGAATATCTTGGACTAAATCTTTGCGATTTATTAATCCACATAGCTTTGCAAAAATGTTATCGTTACCAACACCTATACATAAGGTTCCAGAAGATGTTGCAAAGAGTCCATAAGGAGAAAAAGCTGGATGACCTGCGCCGGATCTGACTGATGCTTGGCCTGTAAGTTGATTTGCTGATAAGTGATAACTTACCCAGAGTGCTCCTGTTTCAAACAGTGAGGTCTCAACAACACTCCCCTCTCCTGTTCTCTCGCGTCTTATCAATGCAGCCAGGACTCCGATCGCCAGCCACATCCCCCCACCGATATCTAAAACAGATACTCCGGCCCGCACCGGCTCTCCGTCGGGCTCTCCAGTGACATGCATGATTCCAGTACGTGCCTGAACTGTTGCGTCGTAACCAGGGGCTGCCTTATCCGGTCCTTCAGCACCGTAGGACGAAAGATTTCCAAATATCAAGCGAGGTCGTTTTGCTCGTAACTCCTGGGATGTGAGGCCTAGGGTTTGCAGCCTCTCTGGAAGAAAATTAGTTAAGAACACATCGCATTCGTCCAGCATGCTGCCCAATCTTGATTGACCCTCCTTTGACTTGAAGTCAATAATTACTCCGGTTTTATTGCGGTTGACCACATGAAAATATGCCGATCTATCCCCGTCAATAGGGAACATCGCTCGAGCAGGATCACCTGTCGGGATCTCAATCTTGATTACCTCTGCGCCAAGGTCTGCCAAAACCGCACCACTGAAAGGGCCAGCGATATTGGATGTGGCATCTAGGACTTTGACTCCAGAGAGGGGCAACCCTGGTGAGGGAGTCTTAGATAACATCACTAGGAATTGACCTTTTCCTGTCCATGCCAGTAATCTAGCAAACGATTCCAGTCTTTGGAAAACCCCCATCATCTATCGGAGCAGAGGGAGTGATATGGCAATTACGACGCCTATGCGATTTAGGCAGGCGATTGTTCAGGCTCTCGCCGACGAAATGCGTGCAGATTCAACTGTGATGTTATTTGGGGAAGATGTGGCCCAGGCTGAAGGTCCATTTAAAACCTCGGAGGGCTTATTGACTGAATTTGGCCCTCTTCGCATTCGCGATACTCCAATATCTGAAATGGGTTTCACAGGCGCAGCAGTTGGCGCAGCAATTATGGGCATGAGACCAGTTATTGAAATTATGTTTATGGAGTTTCTTGGTGTAGCCCTTGATCAACTTGTGACAGAGGCTGCAAAGATGCGCTACCTCAGTAATGGCAAGCTTTCAGTGCCGATGGTTGTACGAGCCTCAGTAGGTTCTGGACTTGGCTTTGGTTGTCAACATTCGCAGACACTCGAGAATTGGGTAGCTGCAACTCCAGGCTTAAAAGTTGTCTGCCCAAGTGATGCACAATCTGCTTACTCTTTAACGCGGTCAGCGATTCAAGACCCAGACCCAGTCATAGTACTTGAGCCCCGCATTCTCTACGCTGAGCGAGGAGATGTCGATACCTCACTCGTTCTTCCGATTGGTAAAGCAAGAGTACTACGCAAAGGAAATGAAATCACTGTCGTATCTCTTGGTCAAATGGTTAATGTAGCGCGCAGAGCTATTGAAACATCCGCTCTTGATGTAGAACTAATTGATCTTGCGACAGTGGTCCCTTGGGATCGCGAGACAGTGCTTACATCCGTTAAAAAGACAGGCCGCTTAATCGTTGTCGAAGAAGCCCCGCAAAGTGGTGGCTGGGGCTCTGAAATTGTCGCAGCGGCTACCTCAGAACTCTTTTGTCAACTTAAGGGAGCCCCTTTTCGCATTACTACACCAGATGTGCCAGTACCGTATAGCGGTGTACTTGAAGCACGTTTTGTACCAACGGCAGATGATATTGCACGTCAACTCATCGAATCCTTAAAAACTGGGACCACTCCAAAATCTTGGTGGGAATTAGAAGGGCTAAAATAATGTCTGCCGAACTTGAACGCCGCAGAGCAGTACAAGAAGATGCGATTGCTCAATATGAGCGAATGATTGAAATTCGTGAATTTGAAGGACAAATCAACGGCCTCTTCGCCTCTGGTTCCATTCGTGGAACGACCCACCTTTGCTTGGGGCAAGAAGCTCTGGCAGTCGGTTTGGCCAGTGTTTTACGCCCCACTGATATTGTCTCTGCGACTTATCGTGGCCACGGAATCGCTTTGGCTTTGGGCCTTAGTCCAGAGTCTGTTTTGGGCGAAATCATGGGTAAGACGATTGGCTGTTGTGGGGGCGTCGGTGGATCGATGCACTTGAGCAATATGGAACTTGGACTGCTCCCAACGTCTGCAATCATTGGAGGTGGCATGCCAATAGCGGCAGGAGCTGCTCTCTCATTTCAAGTCCGTAAGACAGATGATGTTGCTGTCGCGGTTTTTGGAGATGGTGCCACAAATATTGGGGCCTTCCATGAAACTCTGAACTTAGCTGCGATTTGGAACCTTCCAGTGGTATTTATCTGTGATAACAACGTTTATGGAGAGTACTCTCGTATAAACACCACAACTCCACTTGAAGATCTTCATATGCGCGCAGATAGCTACAAAATGCCCCACTTTGCCCTAGATGGCATGGATATTGCACAGGTACAAAAGGGAGTCACAGAAGCCGTGATTCGCGCACGTAGCAATGGTGGACCAACCCTAATTGAAGCAAAAACCTACCGTTTTGCTGGACACTCACGTGCGGATCAGGCTCTCTATCGCCCAGAGGGTGAACTTGAGAAATGGGAAAAAAGAGATCCAATAAAACTCACAGAAGAAGCTCTAATAGCAAGTGGTGCGCTCAACCCGCAGAGAATTATAGAGATAAAATCAGAAATGAAGACGACAATCGAAAAAGTTGTTGCAACATGTCAAGACTCTCCTGAGCCAAATCTCGCCTCAATGTTTCAAAATATATTTACACCTGCGAATGTTGGACGCTCATGAAGATGACAATCAAGATGCCACGCGTTGGTGACACCGTTGATGAGGTCTACTTAGTGGTTTGGAAGGTCGCCATAGGTGACACAATTGCTGCAGGTGAAATGATTATGGAAGTTGAAACAGATAAGGCGACAGTTGAAGTTCCCTCACCAATTGCCGGAACAATTCTTGAACTTCTTTTTAAAGAAAATGATGTAATCAAAACAGGTGACGCGATAGTAATTTGTAATGCCAACTAAACACTAAAGAAAGAAGCTATGACTAAAATCGAAAAAATCGAAACAATTCCAATTAAGGTGCCACTTAAGCATCTTTATAAGGGCTCCTATTACAAGATGCGCAACCGATGCACAATCATCACGCGCATCACTACATCTGATGGCATTGTTGGCCAAAGTTATAACGCGGATACCGATGAAGAACAAAATGAAGTCCTCTCCATTATTCATGATGAAATTGCCCCTCTTGTAACTGGCATGGATTCAAGGCAAGTAGAGAAAATTTGGCACGCGATGCTACCTGTTACTTTTGACCAACTGCGTGATCGCGCGATTCCTATGCAGGCAATTGCATGTGTTGATAGCGCAATTTGGGATGCATTCGGTAAATACACCAATCAGCCATTGTGGCGCTTATGGGGCGGATTCCGTGATCGGATTCCAATGATTGGAATTGGCGGATACTACGGCTCGAGTGAGGCTGATTTAGAGCGTGAACTCGCTTTTTTCAAGGATGAAATCGGTATGGTCGGAATGAAATTTAAAATTGGTGCTAAACCACCTGAAGAAGATGCAGCACGACTTCGCTTAGCAAAGTCCATTGTTGGAGAAAACTTTGTCTTTGTTGTTGATGCAAACCAGGGTTACACCGTCAATGAAGCAATCGCTTTTCTTTCTCATATTGAGGGCGAAATTTCACTTCGATGGTTTGAAGAGCCAACCCGCTGGCACGCTGACTGGCGTGGTCTTCGTGATATCCGTCTCCGCGGAAACGTCAATGTTGCCGCAGGACAAAGTGAGATTTCCCGTGTTGGTATGCGCGAGATGATGGTGAACGGCGCGATCGATGTCTGTAATTACGATGCATCTTGGGGTGGTGGACCAACTGAGTGGCGTCGTGTGGCAGCTCTTGCAGCATCCTTTGACGTGCAACTGGGTCACCACGAAGAAGCGCAAGTTGCATCTCATTTACTCGCCTCTATTCCTCACGGAACCTATGTTGAATCATTTTCGCCAACTCGTGATCCGATTTTCTGGGAAATGCTTGGGAATCGCATGCCTTTGGTAAATGGTGAGTTCGTTCTTCCTGATTCTCCTGGATTTGGTTGGGATCTGGATGAAGATTTCATCTCACAGTATCGCGTAGATAGATAGTAAATAACTCAAAGAGATATTTATGGCAACGATTGCAATCTATGGTTCAGGACAACTAGGGACCACCGTTTCACAATTGTTATCTTCAGTTTCGCATCACAAAGTTCTGGGTCCATTCGGGCGAAATGAAAGCGCAAAAGCCCTTGAGTCAGGTGCCGACGTTGTCATCATTGCTACGACTACTCGCTTCAAGGATGTCGCAAGCGATATTGAGCGTGCAGTAAAGGCTGGCTCAAATGTTTTAGTCTCTGCAGAAGAATGTGCATACCCCTGGGCAGTTGATGCAAAGCGAGCTGACGAAATTGATGCGCTAGCTAAATCTAAATCTGTTTCAATAGCAGGAGCTGGGGTTAATCCTGGACTTATTTTTGATTCGTTAGTCCTAACATTGCTTGGTGCAGCTCCACGTGGATGCACCGTTGCGGTTCGTCGCACCGTGAGTATTGCAGGATTCGGTGCAACTGTCCTTACCCGTATTGGTCTGGGCAAAACCCCAGAGGCATTTACAGAGGCTGTCGCGAAGGAAGAAATTTTGGGACATGCAGGATTTCCACAATCCATGACTGTTGTCGCAACGGCAATGGGACTCAAGATTGAAAAAATTGCCAAAGAGTTGTTACCCGTTATTACTGAGGTGGAGATAGATTTACCCGGAAGATTTACCGTGCGCGCTGGTGAAAGTGCAGGGGTAAATCAAACATACAGTGCCTTTTGGGAGGGTAAAGTTTGGTTTACTTCACATTTTTATGGACATATTGATCTCCCCTCGCTTGGCAAAAGCGCAATAGATGAAATCGAACTATCTCTTGATGGTAAAGTTTTTCAAACTACACAACTGAAGCCAGGCATTGGCTCACAAGTAGGTTCACAAAATATGGTTGCGAATTCGATCCAAAGAATCATTCATGCACGAAGTGGTTGGATAACAACGGCAGAGATGCAACCTGCATATCCAGAAAATCTTTACTAATCCAAGGACCGCATTAAAAAAGGAGAGAAAAATGGCAAATATTCCAACAATTGCACGGGTAACAGTCCATCCAGTCACATATCCAGAACCAAATGACAATAACTCGATGCGATATCTCACTTTTGTACGCATTGAATCAACAGATGGCCATGTGGGCTGGGGTGAGGCAATTACTCAATTCCCAGGAAGCACACGTGGAACGGTTGAAGTCATTAATGGTTTAATTAATGACTTAATCGGAAAGGATCCAACACAAAATATTGGGATCTGGCGTGATATCCGTAAGCAGACCTGGTGGTACTCATATCGCGGAGGACTTGCGCATTTTGCACTTTCAGCAATCGACATTGCACTGTGGGATCTCAAAGGAAAAATTATTGGTCAATCACTCATACAGATGATTGGAAAGCGTGATGCATCGACTGATACACGCTTACCTGTTTTGGCTTCTACACATGTGTGGAATGCTAATCTCGATCTTGAAGTAGAGCGCCATGCAAAGTTTATAGATGATGGTTACATCGGATTCAAGATTGGTATGGGAAAGCGTGGTGATGCTCGTGTGGGCTATGATATTGATCGCGATACCAATTTCGTTAGAGACTTACGAACTGCCGCCGGCCCGAAGGCGTGGATTATGATGGATCGCGGTCAGTCCCTTAACTGGACTGTTGATGAGACTATTGCCCGTGTACAAACATGGGAAGAGCAAAATCTCAAATGGATAGAAGAGCCATTTGAACCATGGGAGTTTGAGCATTTCCGCAAGCTCCGTCAACACACAACAACTCTTTTTGCAGGTGGAGAACGCGAGTGGGATTATCGTGGTTATACCGAGGTCATTAATTCCGGCACTCTTGATGTCATTGGATGTGATGTAGGACGAGTTGAGGGCATTACAGGGGCACTCGGCATTATTCGCTTAGTTGAGGCCGCTGGTTTGTGGTTTAACAGCCATGCCTGGTCCAGTGCTGTAAATACTGCTGCATCTATTGCACTTTCCGCCTCGACATCGCGCTGCTTATTACAGGAGCTCAAGCCTGATGAGAACCCAATGCAACATGAGTTAGTTGACGAGCCATTTGTCGCAGAGAATGGAACAATCGGTGTACCTAATAAGCCTGGACTTGGTATCAACGTTAATGAAAAAGTACTAGCCAAATATGCCTTCTAGCTTCCCTGATTTATCACTAGGGTTAGGTCTTAAAGGCAAAGTAGTTGTCGTAACCGGCGCATCAAGTGGGATAGGGCGTGCGAGTGCCATCCTATTTGAGGCGGCAGGTGCAAAGGTTTTTGCGACTTCACAAAATAAGGCAGGGCTAGCTTCTTTATCCCAAGAAATGCAAGATCCGTCTCGACATTTTTTTCATGTCGCAGATCTTCAAACAAGCGGTGCTTGTGAAGGAATTATTACACAAACCCTTGATGTTTTTGGAGAGATATTTGTTCTAGCCCATATCGCAGGTAGTCTGCGGCGCAAAAAACTTCAAGAAGTGACTGAAGATGATTGGGATTACCAACTCAATGTGAATTTACGCTCTGGATTTTTCCTCAATCGGGCAGCGGGTGCTGCAATGATTGAGCAAAAAGTTCCAGGTCGAATAATTAATTGCACTTCCACTAGTTGGATGACGGGGCCAGTGAACGGAAGCGATGCTTATGTTGCGGCAAAAGGTGGAGTTGTCACCATGACTCGGGGTTTTGCTGGACAATTTGGACCATATGGGATTCGGGTCAATGTACTAGCTCCTGGTCAGATTGATACACCGATGCAACATGACGACAATAACCCAATAATTATTGCTGCAGCCACGGCCGCTTGCCCACTTCGCCGCATGGGTCAACCAGAGGAGCTAGCACGGGTCGTACTTTTTCTTGCCTCCGATAACTCTTCATTTATTAATGGTGCCACAATTAATGTAAGTGGTGGAATTTTGATGTACTAAATATTTAAAATTTAGTAGAAAAATTTGATGGAGTAAAATTTAACTAACCTGATGAGGATGAATTACTTGCCTGACCACTTGAGCACCTTGAAGCGCGTCCATAGCTTCATTCACATCCGACATTGGCCCACAAGATGTAAGTAGCCTTTCGACCGGCAATCTTCCAGCTCTCCAAAGGTCAACAAACTCTGGGATATCTACCCGTGGATTTGCAGAGCCAAGATAGGAGCCACGAATTGTTTTCACATCTGCGACCAGAGATAGTGCAGAAATTGAAAGCATCTCAGAGGCTGGTGGTAAGCCAACGGTGACAGTCGTACCACCCCGACTTGTTGCGTCATACGCTGATTTCAAGGTATCTGCACGCCCTGCGCACTCAATCGCAACTAGAACTCCATCGGGAAATTGATCGCGCAGGTTTTCACTTGGATCCAGCACAAAATCTGCACCTAGTGAAAGTGCAAGATCTCTTTTTGATGCTACAGGGTCGATGGCAAAAATAGGTGATGCTTGAGAAATAACTGCACCAATTAGGGCCGATAACCCAACACCACCAAGTCCCCAGATGCCTAATGATTGGCCTTGCTTAGTGTGTGCAGAATTTCGAACTGCGCCAATGCCTGTCAAGAGCGCACAACCAAAGAGTGCAGCGATATCGAAGGGGATATCGGAGGGAAGTTTAATGAGTGATCTCTGATCAAGAACTGCATATTGGCTGTAGCAAGAAACTCCATTATAGTGATTGACCAAGGTTCCATCAAAACTAATTCGTGACCCACCACTAATCATCTCTCCACGTGTGTTCGAGGTTGCTCCAACAGAACAAAATGCCGGAGAGCCTAAACGACATTCGTTGCATGCACCACAACTAGGCAAGAACACGGTTGTTACATGGTCACCAACTTTTAGACCTTTGACGCCTTTACCAAGTTCTAGTACGACACCTGCAGATTCGTGACCAGCAACTAGCGGCAAGGGTCGTTGGCGCGAGCCATTAACCACAGAGAGATCTGAATGGCAAATACCGGCCGATTCAATTTTTACTATTACCTCGCCGATACGAGGCGGTGCTAAATCAACCTCAACGATTTCAAGTGGCCGAGAAATGGAATACGGAAGATCAGCACCACTTTTGCAAAGTAGTGCGGCAAGTGACCTCACGTCATGGCATCTTCAGTTAGAAAATCTTTAACAGTAGAGCTTGCGGAGTCAGATTTAGATGACGCATAGCCAGCAAGGAGAAGTGCCAATATAACCGGGCCAACTCCAAATACTTCCTTCAACTTCAAAGTCACTCCCCTTAGAACTTCGTCTCTGATTTCTATTAATCATGTATAATACTCATTTCTCAACTCTTAGATTCCTTTTCTCATGAAACGATATTCATTGTATGCACTTCATCAACCGCTCTATTCACATTTGCACCTGGAACAGGAAGAAGCAATGGGAGCCGCTATGGTCAGATGTTAGACGCGTGGTGGACCGGAATATAGCTGGGAAAGAATCTTGCCGCGATGTATAGGCTCACGCGCTTTGAATCGGTGACATCATACTGGTTGGTTTAGGTTTTGAGGCTTTCTATTAGATGGGTGAAGAAATTAGAAAACACTCTCCATGGAAAGAGGCCTTTGTATTTGGCTAGGCAAACAGAACAATTATGTATCAATATGAAAAACGTTGACATCTGCTAGAGATGCCAATAATATGATAGCACTTTCGGACTAATTTCTAGAAATAGGCAGGTTCTAAAATGTCAAATGGAATATCGAAAAGTGAATTTGATTACGTTGTAATTGGTGCCGGGTCTGCGGGATGCGCACTTGTTAGAAATCTGTCAGATCGAACTGGTGCCCGAATCTTGCTTCTTGAAGCAGGAGGTTCAGATGAGCGAAAAGAAATTCAGGATCCCACAAAATGTTTTAGTCTTTGGGGAACTGACATTGATTGGAAATATGAAACTGTTCCGCAAGAGTTTGCAAATAATAGATCTATGCGTTGGCCAAGAGGACGCGTTTTAGGAGGGAGTAGCAGCATCAATGGGATGGTGTATCTCCGAGGTGACCGTCTTGACTACGACACCTGGGGTTATCTAGGAAATTATGGTTGGGGATTCGATGAAGTTTTTCGAACATTTGCTTCTATGGAAGGAACGAGTAACGGATCTTCCTCCGGACCGCTAATGCCTGCAGTAGTTGCGGATCAAAGTCCACTGTCACAGATATTTATTGATGCCTGTGGTGAACTCGGTATTAATTATAATGACAACTTTAATAGCGGCAAACTTTCAGGTGCTGGATGGAATGAATCTACAATTTACCAAGGAAAACGACAGAGTTCTTATCGAGCCTTTTTGCATCCAATTATTGGAAGGCCGACAATTACCATTGAAACAAATGTAATAGTGCAAAAATTAAGTCTAAATAGTTCTCATCGAGTTGAGGGCATCACATATATAAAAGATGGCAAAGAGTATAAGGTTTTTATCAGTGGTGAGTTAATTCTTTCAGCTGGCGCAGTTGATAGCCCGAGGTTGCTCTTGTTATCGGGAATTGGAGCACCGGAGGAGCTTCGCTCCATTGGAATCAAACCTGTGATTGAACTCCCAGAAGTTGGGCGCAATTTAGTCGACCACATGTTAATAGGTGTTGCATTTGGATCTGCTTCAAAGATTGATGGGCGTAATCCATTTGTCACTGAAAGTTGTGCATTTGTAGGCTCAAATCCATCAGTAGTTGGCTCTAATATACAAATTTCGTTCGTGAATGAAAAGAATTTCGTTGAAGATTACGAAGTTCCGGAACATTGCTTCACAGTAATTCCAGGAATAGTAAGGCCACAGAGCCGAGGCTGGATAAAATTGCGCTCTAGCAATCCAGCCGTTGCTCCACTTATTGACCCACGTTACTTAAGTGAAACTGCGGACCTTGATGACTTAGTCAGTGGAATCCAAGTTTCACGTGAGATAGCAAAAACTAAAGCCCTCTCACCTTGGACTACAGGTGAAGTTGCTCCCGGACCTGACTGCTCAGGTGATGCACAAATTCGCGATTACGTCAGATCTGTTGCAACAACGTGGTTCCACCCAGTAGGCACGTGCAGAATGGGAATTGATTCTGGAGCAGTCGTTGACCCTGAGCTTCGAGTTCAGGGAATCGCCAATCTTCGCATCGCAGATGCATCGATTATGCCCACAATAGTTTCATGCAACACCAATCCTGCTAGCATGATGATTGGCTGGAAAGCTGGCGAACTAATTGCTAACAGCAATAGCTAGTTTTCAGGTACCAAATTTCGTTAATTTCCTGCGAAATAAGTAATCCATTGGCTTCTCAAGAGGAATTTCCTCATCCAAGGACCGACTTGCCTCTATAAGCTTTCTTATAATTTGATTTAAGTGCGACGTGTTCTCTTCATGGATATTCCCTACCTCCTACCCGCCTTGGCTTGAAACTGCTGCGCTGACCCGATAACACCACTCTTACTAAATTCTCAGTACGAGAAATCAATTCACTAGCTTGTTTTAATTCCTCTTTAAGTTCAATAATCATTTTGATGCACTCTACATACTAATTACTTTTCCAGGGTTAAGAATCCAATTAGGATCCATAGATAATTTAATTCCTCGCATAACATCCACTGCTTCTTGTCCAGTTTCCTCAACTAGAGCGGTAATTTTTCCGGAACCAATTCCATGTTCGCCAGTGCACGTTCCTCCCATTGCAATGATTTCCAAGGTAATGTCATGTGTGATGTGGCGAACTTCAATGAGTTCTTCTGGTTTCAATGGATCCAACATGATTGCGCAATGGAAGTTTCCGTCTGCTACATGGCCCAATACTGAATATTCGTAAGGATGTTGATTAAGAATTTGCACAGCAATGTCTACCGCCTCAGCGAGGCGTGAAATTGGAACAGCTATATCCGTACTTAACTCACGCTTTCCAGGATTGGCAGCAAAATTTGCCCAGTGGGCATTGTGGCGTGCGCGCCAAAGTTTGCGTCGTTCACCTTCATCCGCCGTCCATGTGAATTCTGAACCATTAAATTCTTTAGTGATTACTTTTACTGCTTGCGAGTCCTCTTCCACACTAACTGGACTCCCATGGAATTCAAAGAAGAGCGTTGGAAGTTCAGATAAAGTCATCTGATCGTAGGCATTAACATTGCGAATAGATTTCGCATCTAAAAATTCGCACCTTGCAATAGCAATTCCAGCTCGAACAATTGTTGTTGCAGCAAGCACGCCATCTTCCAACGAAGGGAAACAGACAACCGCAGCGGCCATCTTTTCAGGAATTCCAAATACGCGGAGTGTAATTTCGGTGATAACTGCCAAGGTGCCCTCAGATCCAACAAGAAGTCTGGTTAAGTCATATCCTGCAGATTGTTTACGTGTTTCACGTCCGGTTCTAATAATCGTTCCATCTGCTAACACTGCAGTTAACGCCATAACATTTTCGCGCATGGTTCCATAACGAACAGTTGTAGTGCCGGCTGCGCATGTTGCTGCCATTCCGCCGAGAGTTGCATCAGCACCTGGATCTACCGAAAAGAAGAGTCCTTGGTTTGCTAATTTATCATTGAGTGCATTTCGCTGAACACCAGCCTCTACTCGAACCAATAAATCATCTGCGCGAATTTCAATAATCTTGTTCATATTTGAAAGATTCAAACTAATTCCACCAAAAAGAGGCACAACGTGACCTTCGAGAGATGTGCCAGCACCAAATGCAACAACAGGAATTAACTCTTTGTTACAATATTCCAAAACTTTGGAAACTTCTTCAACATTGTTTACCATCACAACTGCCGATGGGTAACTAGGCACCGCTGCTGATTCGTCGGCACTATGCTGTTCCAAGACGGATTCACTTGTACTTACACGACCATCAACTATTGCTCGGAGTTCTGCAAGTTGGCGATTATCTAAGTTAACGCGGGTTGTAATCATGGACTTTGAGTGGAGGTTCTCAAGTTTTTTATCCACGCGAGACTTGCTCCAGAATCTCTAATAGGTGAATATAACTCTCTCAAGTTGCCTGCACCTGCATCAAGTTGGCTTGGGAGCGGAGAAGAGCAACAAATGATTTCACGTTCTGACCAACTAATTTCTAAACCCTTAGATCAATTGTTGCGCCACCATCAACAACAATAGTTTGCCCATTGATATAGGACGCCCTCTGAGAGGCTAAGAAAATTACTACCGATGCTTGTTCCTCAGGACGCCCCATGCGCTTCATCGGTACCGCTTGAGCAAATGCCTCATGAGTGACCTCTTTGCCATCTATAAAGATCTGATTCTGAGTTTTTGTAAATCCTGGTGCCACAGCAACAACACGAATATTATCTGGAGCCCATTCAACGGCTAATACTCGAGTCAAGGCTTCAAGTCCAGCTTTTGACACCGAGTATGATAGACGGCCTGGTAAGCCAATACGTGCGGCAATTGATGCAATGGAAATGATTGTTGGATATGGAGATTTCTTGAGGTGTGGATACGCAGCGCGGCAGCAGCGAAATGCACCGTCAAGGTGCACATTGGTAATAAAGCGCCAATCTTCATCGCTATACGTATGAGTTAAACTTTGACGGAAGTTTCCTGCGTTGTTAACTAATACATCAAGACGACCAAAGCGATCAATAATCTTGGCAATACCATCATCTACAGATTCAGTTATCCCAACATCAATAGGGACTATAAAGGCTCTATCTCCGGTAGGATCTAGGGTTCTTGCCACCCCTTGCGCTGCATCTTCGCGAAGATCAGAGACAACAACGTCGTATCCATCTTCAAGGAATTGCTTGCACATTTCTGAACCGAGGGAACCACCACTTCCAGTTACTAGAGCCACTGGGCGTGTTATAGTCATGTGCTAATTCAATCAGCAAAGAGTCTGCTAGGCAAGGACAGTGATGTAAACAGCTCCATCTGAACCTACTCTGCAGGCATTTGGTCCACCACCACGGTCCGCGTAATTATGAATTCCTTGCGTCGCAGACCAAGCAATGATTTTACTTGTATATGTCTCGACCATAACGATATTTTTTAACTCTTTTAGAATACCTACAAGCATAATGAACTCCTGAAAAAGCATCGTTTAACTTGGACTTTTGTGATGCTAATCCTTAAACTCATCTCCGACGAGGCGGTAGCTCAGTTGGTTAGAGCCCCAAACTCATAATTTGGTCGTCGTCGGTTCGAGCCCGACCCGCCTCACCAAGAACTGCCTCTGACCCCAGATGTATTGAAAATTTGGGATGTGATTGCAAAATCCGAGGAGCTTGCGCAGGAAGTATTTTTCGTAGCATCCCCCGAAAAAAAGTAGGCCCATGATTTGAGATTAGATTTCAACGCTACATCTCTATTTATGGCTATAAAGTGCTATCACTCATTTAAACTAACAACGATTGTAGATTAATCAAACTTCTAAATTCTTAAGTTACTATCGTAAGATGAATGAGCGTGTCCTTGTTGTGACAGATGATGGTTTTGAATTATCTACCTTGACTCCAGCCCTTCGTATGCATGATATGGACATCATCGGTGAGGCAAGAAGTGAGAGTGTCGCCCTCACTCTTCTTCGAAGATTACAACCCGATGTTGTCTTACTAGATATGCACATCGCTGGGGCTTCAGCGGTCAAGATTGCTATCAACCTACGCAAGGCACAACCCAACATCGGCCTAGTTATTCTCGAGAGCTGCTCAGATTTAAGGCTCATCGGAGATCGTCTTATCGATATCCCATCGGGTACCAAGGTTGTGTTGAAGAAATCTGCGACAGATCTAATGGCTTTGTGTCAGGCAATCTCTGCCTCCAAGAATTCAGCACAGGATAATCAGGAGGTCTCATGGATCAATGGGAACGTCTCGATTTCTCAGACTGCACTCGGAGGGTTACTTGCCAAACTTACCGATGCCCAAGTTCAGACATTGCGTCTTGTTGCACAAGGTTATACAAATGCCCACATCGGTCGGATGAGATATGTGAGTGAGAAAGCTATTGAACAGATAATCTCGCGAGTAACCCAAGAGTTCAATATCCAACCCGATCATGATAGGAACATGCGAGTACAGTTAGTCAATGAATACAACAAAATGTTAGGCGCGTCACGACTCTGATCAGGCCAGCACTATAAATCCTAGGTAAAATACTCGGCTATGGAGCTAAGTCAGATTCGGCAGCGATGGAATGAAGTCCTCGATACTCTCCTGGAGCAAGATCGAATCGCCTGGCTGGCTTTTTTTGATGCTCGCCTAGCAGACTTTGATGGCAGACTCCTAACACTTGATTTTTCTGATAGCCGAAAACTTGGTGCCGCTCATGAGTACTCTGAGGCGCGGTTGCGACAACACCTCTTACTCATCACAACGATCAAAGAGTGCTTTGATATCGAAGTTGAGATAGCTGAGCGATGAAACTCCGGAATTTGATTGTCTTGCTTCTCTTCTCACTCATCAGTATTTCGCTACCAAGTGCGGTTGCATCCACATCAAGCCTGTCTCTGTCGGTGCGACAGACACCATCGACGAATGAGGCACTACTGACTTTCTATGGCACGATAAAGCCAGCCAAGTCAGGCATCACAGTAGATATTCAGATCAAAAGTGGGGGCAGTTGGGGGCCAACTCGCTTCAAAACAAAGACCACTCGGGCTGGGACGTGGAGGCTGACTGCTCTTGCTAGTGCAATCGACTCCCAAGTCACCTATCGTGCAACTGCTCTCATGGGTGGCAAAAAACTTTACTCCTCAATCCGTTCGATAACAGTCTCACAGATCGAGCAAATTTCGCAGAGTGATCCCTCTCTTACCATCGCTGGATTAGGGCCAGGTGGACGCATTCATGGCGCGGATATAAGTCGCTGGCAACATCCCAATGACAAGACGATTGATTTCGTGAAGATGTATGAGGCTGGACTTCGCTTTGTGATGATTAAGGCATCAGATACGCGCGATGATGCCGATGCCCTTGCGCTCAAATATTTAGTGATGGATCACAGCGCCGCGCAGGCTGCCGGTATTTATACAGGCTTCTATCACTATGCAATCCTGCCCGATGTCTTAGATAATGAAGGAATCATCCGGGATGCAACTGCACAAGCTCAAAAAGTGATGTGGCGTCTGGCATCTATTGGGGGTTACACCCAGCGTGATCTTCCCTATGCCTTAGATCTTGAGAGTGCATGCGTGCGCGTATCCTCATCGGGAGCCTGCGCAAAATATGCCTCACGAAGCCAAGTCACGCTCTGGGCGATCACATTTCTCAAGATCCTGAAAGAGAGGACAGGCAAAACTCCCATCCTGTACTCATATCCAAATTTTCTGGAGAGCTCGATGGTGCGAAGCACAGAGTTGGCCCAGTACCCCCTGTGGTTGGCCCAGTATGCAATCGATCCCGCTGATCCGATAAATCAACCAGGGCTAAAGGCGAGTGGTTGTTATGTCCATTCATGGACAGGTGCTAACTGTGATTCACGGTGGGTAATCTGGCAGTACTCATCCTGTGGGATCGCCCCAAAATACGGCGTACCTGGCTCTCGGTTGGATCTCAATGTCTTTAGAGGAACCTCCTCTGCTTTCCTTGACTTAATGCAAGGCAGTTGGAGCCCGACCTTAGTTGATTTGATGCCACGAAATGAGCCAACATCACTGATGCTGCTCAAACAGTCGGCGACTACCACAGATAAGTATGTGACTTTCAACGTCGCTGTTGCTCGCCCTGATCTCTCTCCCGTTGTCACCGGGACTGTAAAGCTGGTATTTGATGCCGCGCCTAATCCACGACCAACACAAACCATAGTGCGTGCCACAAGTGGGGCTTGGACATTGGCAATCAAAGGTATCCCGGCAGGAAGCTACACAGGACAGATTCTCTTCAGTGACATCTCAGCCACTCATGCAGAGAGCTCAATACCCGTTACTTTCAGCGTCGAACAGGGAGTCGATTCAAAACCAACGAAATCACCGACAGGTAAGCCAAAACCTAAACCATCAAAGGATGGTTGTGCCAAGCAGATTAAGAACTGACTTTTTGAGCCTCATTCAAAAGTTCATCAAGGGCTGCTAACTCGCGCTCTACGATAGTGACATAAGCATGAACTGAGTCCTTGCACTCTCTGCGGTTCCACCCTAAGACTGGTGCGATTATCTCTGCAATGGAATCGGCGAGATCAACACCATGATTGTAAGCTTCAAAGGAGATGCGTGTACGACGAGATATAACATCATCGACGGAGAGGGCACCTTCATGGCTGGCAGCGTAGTAAATCTCGGCCTTCAAATATGGCAGATCCAAACTCAGTTTCTGAGATAACTCTGGCTCCATCCTTATCAACTCTAGAATCTCACTAATCATCGAGCCGTAACGATTCAACAGGTGCGAAATCGTCTGAGCATCCAGGCCACTCTCACTTGAGATAGCCTCGAGCTGTTGCATCAAGGCAAAGTAACCATCTGCTCCTATGAGTGGAAGCTTCTCGGTCACAGACTCTGGGGTGATTTTTCGTAGTTCATTGACTGCAAGATCTATGACATCCTTGCCCATAACACGATAGGTCGTGTACTTACCGCCCGCAATACTGACAAAGCCCGGGGCTGGACGATCGAGTGTGTGTTCGCGCGAGAGTTTGGTAGTAACTGAGTTCTTGTTATTTGCCACAAGAGGTCGAAGGCCTGCATATACCCCGATAATCTGATTGATTGAAATCTCAGGATTGAGAACACGATTTGCCTGTTCAACTATGTAGGCAACATCCTCCCGATCTGCCAGGGGTTGTGAGCGATCGCCCGTATAGGGGGTGTCTGTTGTCCCAACGATCCACTTGTCAGCCCACGGAATGATAAAGAGGACCGAGACCGGAGTTTTCAGGATGATCCCAGCCTCAGATTTGATCGCCGAACCTGGCAGGACGATATGAGCACCCTTTGACATCGTTACGCCATAACCGGCTTTAAGATCAAAGCTTTTATGAAGTTCATCACTCCAGATTCCAGCGCACATGACTGTGACTGTCGCCTTGATTGCAATTCTCTCTCCACTGATCAAATCTTGGGCATTTACGCCAACTACACGTTTGCCATCACGAATGAGTGATTGCGCACTGACGCGAGTGGCGATAGTCGCCCCGTGTCTGGCTGCAGTGCGTGCCACAGAGAGAGTGTGCCGGGCATCATCTACTTGAGCATCGAAATATTTGATCGCACCCGTGACAATGTCTGAGCGCAGAGATGGGGCGACCTCGTTGATCTGTTTTTGGCCCAGATGCTTATGCCATGGCAGAGCACGTTTGAATCCGCGCAGGGCATCATAGAGGGCAAGACCTGCACCGACATACGTTCGCTCCTTGAATTTTTCTGTCAATGGGAAGAGAAAAGCAACAGGCTTGACTAAGTGTGGGCACAGATTCGATACTAAAAGCTCACGCTCGTGAAGGGCCTCTCGTACTAATCTAAAGTCATACTGCTGCAGATAGCGCAATCCACCGTGTATTAACTTGCTTGAGCGGCTAGATGTTCCTGCGGCAAGGTCTTGAGATTCAATCAATGCAACTTTTAGTCCACGAGATGCAGCATCCAGGGCCGCTCCAACACCATTGACTCCCCCGCCGATCACGAGCACATCAAAGTGCTCATTGCTCAGGGCTGAAAGAGCGCCTCGGCGTTGCTCAGGGTTGAGTTGGGTTAAAAACATGT
This sequence comes from Actinomycetota bacterium, assembly GCA_005800815.1. Classification (GTDB taxonomy): domain Bacteria; phylum Actinomycetota; class Actinomycetes; order Nanopelagicales; family Nanopelagicaceae; genus Planktophila. Next base: position 13,210 of record SYEK01000035.1, on the reverse strand, counting down.
GCGTTGCATCTCCATTATGGCCTTTGTAGAGTTAAGCCTAACCCAATAGAGACGAGATTGCCTCACGTGAGATATATCGGCAGTTTGGACCAAGGCACAAGCAGCACTCGCTTTATGATATTTGATCATGCAGGAAAAACCGTGGGCCAACATCAACTCGAGCATCGCCAGATTCTGCCCCAGGCCGGTTGGGTCGAACATGATGCTGGAGAGATCTGGGATCGGGCACAACAAGTTATCGCTGCCGCCCTCAAGCAGGCCGATATTTTGGGCTCAGATTTAGAGGCAATTGGTATCACTAATCAACGTGAAACTACCGTTGTTTGGGATGTGAGAACGGGTCTGCCTCTATCGAATGCCATCGTCTGGCAAGACACACGTACCACTGAGTTCTTAGCAGGGCTCTCTGCCTCTGAGCAAGAGAGTATCCGCTTTAAAACTGGTTTGACGATCGCCCCATACTTTTCTGGCAGCAAGATCAACTGGTTGCTTAAAAACGTGCCAGAGGCCAGCAGTGAGAACGCCCGCTTTGGGACGATCGATTCATGGCTGCTCTGGAACTTATCAGGTGGAGTGCGTGGCGGTGTGCATGCCACCGATGTGAGCAATGCCAGCCGGACGCTATTAATGAACTTGGAGAGCCTTGACTGGGATGATGAATTACTGGGGATTTTTGGAGTCCCAAGAGCCTTGCTACCAAAAATCAGATCATCTTCAGAGCCGTATGCACTTACTGATCCACATGGTCCTTTTGGCACTGCGATTCCTATCGCTGGAATCCTTGGAGATCAACAGGCGGCGATGGTCGGGCAGCTATGTTTTGATCGTGGAGAATCTAAGACGACTTATGGCACCGGTAACTTTGCCTTACTCAACACAGGTCATGAGATCGTACGATCAAAAAATGGTTTGCTGACAACGGTATGTTTCAAGTTTGGTGATGAACCGGCGTATTACGCCCTTGAGGGTTCAGTTGCAGTGACCGGCTCTGCAATTCAATGGTTGCGTGATCAATTGGGGATAATCACCAATGCCTCTGAGACTGAGAATTTAGCCGCCTCGGTCAGTGATAGTGCAGGAGTGTATTTTGTCCCAGCCTTCTCTGGGCTCTTTGCGCCGTATTGGCGCAGTGATGCCCGCGGTGCGATAGTCGGACTTACCCGCGCTGCTACCAAGGCCCATCTTGCGCGCGCCGCCCTTGAGGCTATCTGCTATCAGACCCGAGATGTCATAGATGCGATGGTGGCAGATAGCGGTGTGCCGATGAAAGAGATGCGTGTAGATGGTGGCATCACTGCCAACTCTCTATGTATGCAGATGCAGGCCGACATCATGGGAATCGATATATCTAGACCATTAATCGCTGAGACGACTGCGCTCGGTGCTGCCTATGCAGCAGGCCTTGCCGTTGGTTTCTGGTCATCCCCGCAGGAGCTTCGAACACAGTGGCAGGAGTCGCGCCGTTGGTCTCCCACGAATACTCGTGATCTGCGCGAAAAAGGCTATGCACAGTGGAAAAAAGCAGTTGAGAGAACGTTGAACTGGATCGACTAGATCTTGGTGATCTCAATGATAAAGGCATTTGCCGGTGCGAGAATCGCTGCGGCCAGGCCACTGTTGGCTAAGGCAGATCCTGAGAGTCGTATACCTTCCATCCACTGCGGAGGTGTGACTAACATAAAGCGGGGCTTACCAGCAGGATAAACAGCGATGATCGAGTAAGTGGCCTTCGCATCCAATCCTGGAAATTTCAGTGGTGCCGGATGAATCACACCGGTAGGTGTTAGTTGAACGTAGGCAAAGATTGCCCGAGATTTATCATGGGCAATGACTCCATGTAGGTATCCATGTGTATCTGGATAATCCACCCGAATCATGGCTCCGCTGTGTAATAGGGCTCGGTTGGTTTTATAGTACGTGGCCCAACTCTTCAAATAGGCACGCTCGTGCTCGGTTGCCTCAGTGATGTTCCATTCGATACCTGCATGACCAAAGAGAGCCGTCGTTGCCCGCATAGAGAGTTCGAGGGTTCGACCAGTCTGATGACTATGAGTTGGTCCGATATGTGTCCCGAGCATCTCTGGTGGTATGACTTGAGCGCTCCAACGCTGAATACTCTGACGCTCGAGTGCATCGTTGTTATCACTTGTCCAGAAACGATCTACATAATCGATCACACCCAAATCAATCCGAGCTCCTCCTGAGGCGCATGATTCGATTTCAAGATGTGGGTGGCGCAGTTTCAACTCGGCAAATAAACGATAGATCGCCTGGGTCTGGGAGCGCACTCCAGGTCGTCCCATATGGCCGGCATCTACTAAGACCCGATTATGATCCCATTTGATATAGGCAATATCGTGCTCTCCCAAAATCGCAGATGTCTGCTCTAGAACATGGTTATAGGCACCTTCATGGGCTAAATCTAAAACTAATTGATGACGCCATAAAGGTGGGGTGCGATCACCCTCATGCAAGATCCATTCAGGATGGGCGCGATAGAGATCAGAGTCAGGATTTACCATCTCTCCTTCAAACCACAGGCCAAACTCGATTCCCTTTGAGTTAATATATTTGATAATCGGTCTCAAACCATTAGGCCAAACAGTCGAATCAATGACCCAATCCCCTAAACCTGCCCGGTCATTGCGCCGAGAGTGAAACCAACCATCATCTAGCACCACGCGCTCGATACCGATTTCTGCGGCCACATCTACTAACTCCCTGATTGCCGCCTCATCGTGGTTGAAGTAGATCGCCTCCCACATGTTGAGAGTAAGGGGACGTGGGCGCTGTGGGTGCATGGTGCGGGCACGAATATGTGAATGAAAGGCAGCGCTAATACCATCTAGTCCCTGTTGTGAGTAGACCGAGAGCATCGCAGGAACAGTGTGTGTTTTACCCGCTGGGAGTATTACCTCTCCAGGCAGTAATAGTTCACCAGCCCCCATTGACTGCCCACCATCAAAGCCTCGTTCAATCAAATAGATTGAGTTTCCACTCCAGGCAATACTCGTTGCCCATGCCGCTCCACTTTGAAAACCAGTCTGAGCCGTCAATGCGATGTCGGCGATAGAGAAGTTATGACCACTTCTTCCCTCACGCGACTCGCGTGCCCAGGTACCGACTCCGATATCACGTCTTTGTGGCTGTCGCTCATGTGACCACCGACCAATAAAATCCAGACTCTGCGTAGCCTCTTGCGGCAATGGTAACCAGTGAATGTACTCATTTAAGCTGTAATCACTATCACCAATATTACTTACCGTTGCACTTTGTGTGATCACACCAAAAGTATCCATGTCAAAATTCATGAGGATCTCTAACTCAGCACAGGCATCATGAAAGGTGATTGAGCACTCATTATCTACGTGGTAAAACTTAGTGACTTCGAACTTTGTCGACCAATCTCGCCCACCTCTGTGCCCACTCAATGTTGGGCGACCTAAGAAGCCCCGTGAACTCTCACGCATGATCCCTGGGTTTTGCACGTGATCCCACGAGCTATTGGCAATGGATACTTGGCTGGCAGTGGCTACTTCGGCCAAGTCCCCAACAAGTAGCGCACCCCAATGGGCGATGACAAGAGCGCCATCGATGACCTCCAGTAGCAACGAACTACTTTCACTGCGAAGGAGTGCCGATTGCTTAACCACACAGGTAGAGTAACGACACTATGGTGCAGAGTAAAAGATTAGCGGCCGGTATCACACGTACTAACCGTGAGATGGCCGACGGGCGCACGATCCGCTACTACGACACTGCTCTTCAGGGGCGTACTGCTGTCGATACACGAGTAGTTGAGGAACAACCCACCATTGGTGAACTCCGCCTAGATCCTCTTGTCAACGAGTGGGTAGCAATGGCTGCACATCGCCAGGGACGAATCTTTTTGCCGCCAAAGGCGCTCTGTCCTCTCTGTCCGACCAGAGTTGATCTCGTAACTGAGATCCCTGACTCTGATTACGAGGTAGTTGTCTTTGATAACCGCTCTCCATCACTGCGTCCACCAGATACCGAATGGGCTCTTCCAATTCCTGCAGGTCCTGATACTAAATTAGGAAGCGCTGCAGGAAAGTGCGAAGTGATTTGCTTCACGCCAGAGCATGGAAAGTCCTTCAAGGATCTATCTCCCAGTCGCGTGCGGGTCTTACTTGAAGCATGGGTCGATCGCACCCAAGAGCTCTCACTTGAGCCATACATCGAACATATCGCGCCCTTTGAAAATCGGGGTGAGGAAATAGGTGTCACGCTCTCGCACCCACATGGTCAGATTTATGCCTATTCTTATATTCCACCTCGTGTTGAAAAGATGTTAGCGGTAGCAAAATTATATAAAGACTCAATGGGTAAGGTTTTATTCGATGAAGTGGTTGCCCGAGAAATCCGTGATGAAGAGCGTATCATCGCCCGCAATGATCGTTGGATCGCCTTTGTTCCTTATGCATCACGCTATCCATTTGAGATACATGTGACTCCTTTGAATCCAGTTGCGGATTTAGCCCAGCTCACTGAACAAGATCGGGATGAATTCCCAAGCATCGCACTAGAGGTCATGAGACGCTTGGATGGTGTCTTTGGAATTGAGATGGCGTATATCGCCGCCTGGCATCAAGCTCCAGTGCGAGTTGGACGTGATCTACTGCGCTTGCATTGGCAGATCACGAGTGTTCGACGTGCGCCTGGAAAGTTGAAGTATTTGGCTGGCTCTGAATCTGCAATGGGTGCATTCATTATGGATATGCGTCCTGAACAATCAGCGGCGCAGCTTCGCGAAGTAAAGCTCTAATAATGCACGTTCTCATCACAGGCGGTACCGGTTATATTGGCGCGACAGCAGTTGAGATTATGCGCAAGCAGGGATATGAGATCACGATTTTGGATGATTGCAGCACTGGGCATGCCGATAGCGTGCCTCAGGGAGTGCGCTTTGTTCAGGGATCACTCTTGAGTCGATTGGATATCTGCGATGCTCTCGTGGATGTAGATGTGGTGATGCACTTCGCGGGTAAATCTCTCGTCGGTGAATCAGTAGAAAAGCCCGATCTATACAGACGTGTGAATGTCGATGGGACACGGAACTTACTCGATGAAATGAGCAAGGTTGGTGTGAAGAAAATAGTCTTCTCCTCGTCGGCGGCTACATACGGCCAACCCCAAGAGATTCCTATCAAGGAGAGCGCGATTGGTGCACCAACCAATCCATACGGTGCCACAAAGCTTGCAATCGATCAGATGATTGGTGAAGAGTCGCACAGACGCGGTATCGCCGCAGCATCTCTTCGATACTTCAATGTCGCCGGTGCGATGCGCTGTGAGCGTGGTTGGCTTGCTGAACGACATGACCCAGAGACTCATCTCATTCCTAATGTGTTGCGTAGCACAGCTATCGACCCAGTCAAGATATTTGGCAAGGACTGGCCAACTCCCGATGGAACATGTATCCGCGACTATGTCCATGTAATCGATCTCATCGATGCACATATCAGAGCTCTCGAGACTCTCATCGATAATCATCATGAGATTTACAACTTAGGTAGTGGTGATGGTTATTCGGTTCACCAGATTGTGGATGCCGCTTCAAAGGCGATTGGATTCTCGATTCCCACAACAGACTCTGCCCGCCGCGATGGTGATCCTGCTATTTTGATCGCCGATATCACCAAGGCACGAGAGTATCTTGACTGGAAACCTACTCGTGGAATCGATGTGATGATCTCCGATACGCTGGAATCGATCAAATAACTATGCAAGAGTCAGGTATCAGAGGAAAGTTTGAAGAGCTCTTTGGCCAACTACCTGATGTAATCGCAGCCGCTCCTGGTCGCGTAAATTTAATCGGTGAACATATCGATTACAGCGATGGATACGTGTTGCCCTTTGCCATTACTGAGCGTACCTATGCTGCGGTGAGAAGGCGCTCTGATCGGCTGGTGAGAATTGCATCTGCCCAGCGAGGAAACATGGTTATCACGGTCAAACTTGATGATGTACGGCCAGGGTTAAAAGGGCAGTGGGAGCGCTATGTCTTGGGTGTGCTTTGGGCCCTAAAGATCGATCATGGCGTTGATGTAATGATCGATGGTCATGTTCCCTTGGGGGCCGGGCTCTCATCCTCTGCAGCCCTTGAGTGCAGCGTTGCTATCGCTCTTGATGAATTATTCTCTCTTGGATTTGACCTCAAGGCATTGGCACGTTTGGCACAAAAGGCTGAGAATGGATACGTAGGTGTTCCTTGTGGAATTATGGATCAATCGGTAGCTCTTCTGGCAAAACCTGGCTCTGCACTCTTGCTGGACTGTCGAGATCTAACATCCAGGGATATTGATTTCGATCTTGCGTCAAATGCTCTGGAGTTGTTGATTATCGATACGCAGGCCCACCACTCTCTGACCGATGGCGCCTATGCCCAACGCCGTGCATCCTGTGACTCAGTAGTGACAAAACTTGGCGTGCAATCGATGCGGGAGTTAACGCTCAATCAACTTGAAGAGTCCCAAGATTTGATCACAGATAATGAATTTATCCGAGCCCGTCATGCAGTCACTGAAATAGCCCGTGTGCTCGATGCAGTTCAAGCCCTTGAATCTCAAGACTTTGTGGAGCTAGGACATCTGCTGAATGCATCTCACAGATCACTACGAGATGACTATGAGGTCTCTTGCTCTGAGCTCAACACGGCAGTTGATTCAGCGATATCTGCCGGAGCACTCGGAGCTCGGATGATCGGTGCAGGTTTTGGAGGCAGTGCGATAGCCCTGATCAAAGCAGATCAATCCCAAGGGATCATTCGTGAGATAAAAATCGCATTTGGGGGTAAGGGCTTTAAGCCACCACGATTTTTTACTTCACTGCCTAGCCAAGGGGCGCAGATTATCCAACGTGCACCACAGATATAACATCCACGCCTCCCATTGAATTTAGGAGATCTACTAAATCATTGGGATCATTACCCGGGATTGCCACTGTAATATCATCGAAGCCACGTCCCCCCTCTGACTTTAAAACTATCAACTCTTTAATATCCCCTCCAGCGGCCCCGATCGCCGATGCCAAGAGCCCCAAGGATCCAGGGCGATCTGGCAGAGCAACGTTAAGACGGAAAAGAGCCATACCTAAATCCTAACTCCTGATTGCCCCAGCAGCTCCCAGTTATTTAAGCCAGAACCACCCATGCGCCCTTGACGGCGACTTTCACCTTGCCAAGTGGATTTATTGCAGGTCCAGATACGGGCTTTGCAGATTTAAGTGGATCAAACTGAGCTTGATGGCAAGGGCACTGTAAAACTTTTGTTGCAGGTTGATACTCGACCGTACAGCCTTGATGTGTACAGATTGCAGAGTAGGCGAAAACCCCTTTTGCACTCCTGAAAAGGACTGCGGGAGCACCGTTTGCCAAGACGAAGTTTTTGGTTGCCCCGACCTTCAAGGATGCAATCTTGATGATTTTGGTCCCTGCGGCAGCAGCTGCACCATCTTGTGTCGATGTGGGTGTGAAGAACTTACCAACCCCAGCAAAGGCCACTGACATGCCAGCAATAATCCCGAAACGCATCAGGCCACGTCGCTCTATCGACATTGTAAATCCCTTTCGCTTTTCTCTGATGAGCATTAAGTAGGATAACCATAGAATGGCATAGGCAGTATTGCTCGCTAGAAAGTATGGGGAGACTTGAAAAGTACTGGCCAGCCATAGGGCCACTGATATCGAGAGGCCGCCAAGGGCGGCCAGAGTAGGTGCAACCCAGAGCAGGGTCGCAAGGCCCACAGCAAACTCACCGAGCATGATCGTGATACCAACTGCAGTTGGATATCTCGTTAACGTCTCAAAGATGCTTTGGGCCAAAGGTGACTGTGTTGAGTATCCATCCAGTTGTGAGCCGATGAAACTGGCGGAACCAGGGGTTAAAAAGCCGGCATCAGTTGCCTTGTCCCACCCGGCATAGAGCCATGTACCCCCCAGCCACAAGCGCATAATACGCAAGGCCCACGATTGCGCACGCCATGAGTTGGAGGCTACTCTTGAAAAACTACCGATCATGGGTATCAGAGTAATACCTTCAGGCTATTTACTTGGTGTGAAAAGGCTCCCTGACTTGGATTCGAACCAAGAACCTGTCGATTAACAGTCGACTGCTCTGCCGTTGAGCTATCAGGGATTATGCCGTGCATCGCTCACTCTAGCGCACGCCCTTAATCTTTGAAAAATTGAGGGTTTTAAAGGCTACCAAGGGCCAAATCATGAAGTGATCGACGCGTGCTCTCTAGGGCAACCAATGCGCCAAATGCAGAGTTGTATTCAATCTCATTCTCAACTGGATTAAGACGCTGCAAACTTGACTTTAATTCAGCGATAGAGCGAGAGATTGCTACTTCGCGCAGCCGAGCAATAATGCTCTCAACATAGAGTGCATGTGTAGTGCCATCGGCGCGAAGTGGCTCAACTGTGAGCTCAGTAAAAAGTGCTCTAATTTTCTCATCCGTAATCGTCTCTAGCGAAAGTAAGGGCTTCTCATCTATCGTCTTTCTGAGTTCACGATAGGCAGGGTGGGTAAAGGCATCACTTTCGATCTGCGACCAGAGTTTTTCAATCAAAAGTTCTGGCTCTTGCAGCCGTGCCTTGAGGACTTCACGCTCTAAAATGAGACGGGCATCATGTGGATCTGGCCGCCACTTACCCTCATCGGTTGTGCCTGACTCCTCAAATTGTGGACGCACCTTGACTCCTTGAGAGATCGCGGCAGAGACAATCTCAACTTCAAGGCCTAACCAACCGGCAAGAAGCCGCGTGTATTCAGGACGCAGGGATTTATCTCGAATTTGGGCGACCAGTGGCGCAGCTGCATTAAGGGCGTTGATGCGACCTTCAGCGACATCCAAATTGTGGTGTGCCAACTCACTGCGGATTGCAAACTCAAACAATGGAACCCGACGTGCGATGAGATCACGCAGGGCCAGATCACCTTTTTGTTGGCGCAGATCACAGGGATCTAAGCCGTCTGGCTCAACGGCAACGAAGGTTTGAGTGACAAATTTTTGATCCTCACTAAATGCACGTAGCGCCGCTTTTTGTCCTGCAGCATCACCATCAAATGTAAAGATGACCTCACCACGAAAGGCATCGTCATCCATCAGTAATCGGCGCAAAATACGGATATGGTCGGTGCCAAATGCGGTGCCACAGGTTGCAACGGCAGTGGTTATCCCAGCCAGCTGGGATGCCATGACATCGGTATAGCCTTCAACGATGACTGCTTGGCGTTTTTTTGCAATCTCTTTCTTTGCCATATCAAGTCCATACAAGACCTGGCTCTTCTTATAGATCGGGGTCTCTGGAGTATTGAGATACTTAGGTCCCTCATCGTGGGCATCACTTGCCAACTTGCGTGCACCAAATCCGACGACATCTCCTGTGATGTCCTTAATGGGCCAGGTAAGACGATTTCGAAACCTATCGATAGGTCCACGTTGTCCCATCTTGGATAGTCCAGCCCTTTCTAACTCCTCGGGCGTGTAATTCATGGCACGCAGATGTCTAGTCAGTGCATCCCACTCATCCGGGGCGAAGCCAACGCCAAAGCGCATACAAGCATCCTTATCAAAGCCACGATTGGTCAATAGATCTCGACCATGCCGGGCAGATGGGGTATTGAGTTGCTCTTGATAAAACTTTGCCGCCTCAGTATTTGCAGCGATCAAACGTAAGCGAGCACCGGAGGAGAAGGAAGGAGTGCTACTTGCACCCTCTTCATAGCGAAGTGTGTAACCCAGGCGATCGGCCAAGCGCTCGATAGTCTCGGTGAAGCTCAGGTGATCGATCTTCATCAAAAAAGCGATCACATCTCCCCCACTCTGACAGCCAAAACAGTGGAAAAACCCCTTACTGGGGGTCACGGTGAATGATGGTGATTTCTCATCGTGAAAAGGGCACAAACCCTTCTTGGCCCCACCCCCTGCGCTCTTTAATTGGACATAATCTGCGACGACCTCATCGATTGCGCTGCGCTCACGAATATAGGCGACATCTTCATCTCTAATGCGCCCGCTCATATGCCTACTTTAACCTTTTGTCAGCAGACGTGTATGTAAGGCGTAGGCCCCAGGATCGGTAAGGGCCGCTACTTGATCGATTATGACCCTCATGCGAGCGATCTCTCCACTAGCTTCATTCCATGCCTTGACAAAGATAGAGTCAAGTTCCCTCGGAGCGCACTTCGTGAGCATCTGGACCAATTCGGCGATAATCAAACGTTGGGCGGCATAGCGCTCCTGTGAGTGTGTTGCATTGATCAAGTAATGTCCAGCGATAGCTTTAAGGAAGTCTACTTCGATGACTTGTTCCCGTGGAATCACTAAATCGGCGCTATAGCGTGAGAGTGGGCCATCACCATGGACTGTGCGGGTCGCAACTTCTGCGGCCAGGACGAAGCGCCCGATGAGTTGTGAAGTTGAATCTTTGAGTCTTGCCAAGGAGCGGTGAGTCCCATCGAAATACTGGGGCCAGGCCGAAAGGTTGGCAAGTCTTAAATGTGCCTCTTGCGCCTCTTGCTCGCTTGCATCACTACCGTAATCCATCGTCATAGATCTATATATTTCAGAGATATCTCTATCAAAATTCTTGACCGAGATTTGATTCACAAAGATCGCATCCTCTAGGTCATGGACAGAGTAAGCACAATCATCTGACCAATCCATAATTTGTGCCTCGATGCACTGCTTATCCTTTGGAGCATTCATCCGCACCCAATCAAAGACTTCGACATCATCCTCATAGACACCAAATTTGCGTGAGTTCTGACTGCGTGGCCAGGGATATTTTGTCGCACCATCTAAAGAGGCCCTCGTCAAGTTGAGCCCGATACTTTTACCGTCTGCATCGACGGTCTTGGCCTCTAGGCGCACCAATAATCTAAAGCTCTGTGCATTACCCTCGAAGCCGCCGAACTCCTGTGCTATCTCGGCAAGTGCCTCCTCCCCATTATGACCAAAGGGTGGATGACCTAAGTCGTGGGCCAGACATGCGGTGTCCTGCAGATCAGGATCTGCGCCAAGTGATTCACCTAGCTCACGACCAATCTGTGCACATTCAAGAGAGTGAGACAGACGTGTCCTTTGAAAATCATTTTCCCAGGGAACGGCAACCTGAGTCTTGGCAGCCAATCGGCGCAGCGCTGCAGAGTGAATCACACGTGCGCGATCGCGCATGAACTCGGTGCGCCCGGGCCTCTTTGCCGGCTCATCCATCATCCGCTCGCGATCATGCTCGCTATAGGTCATAACCCCACCTTAGTGAGGATATCGCTCTCGGGTAAATGATCGCTGATGTTAATACCTCGACGCCCAACAGTGATGTAGGCCAGATAGGCACCTGCCTCTCGCAACAAATACCTGTACCCAGATTGTGAAATCACATTTGGCCCTGTTTGCACAGGTGAACACGTGCTCACGACCCCTTGATCATCGGCCATGACCATCGCACGTTGACAGTGAAATGGGTCTGTAACGATGATGACATCACTGACCATCCGCTTTTTCATCACAGAGACATATGCCTTTGTACTACCCAAAGTATCTCGTCCTTCAGCAATAGCGATGATATTTTTCGAGGCTATACCCTTTGATCTCAACCAAGCCTTTCCAGAGGCCGCCTCCGTCGTTCGATCACCAGGGGCTCCTGCTCCCACTGTGATTATCAATGGTGCGAGCCCTAATGTGTAAATCCTTTTCGCCTCATTCAAACGTGCTTTGAGTGCATCACCAGGTCTACCATCTAACTGAGCCGCTCCTAGGACAACAATGACATCGGCGCTGCGCACGATTGGATTGTTTGCCGCACGCCACACCTTTGAAACGGCATATCCAGGTGCTATCAATGCAACGAGCACCAGCAAAGTTACTGTGCGGCGAATCCAACGAAACAAAAACATCTATCCCCCGGAAAATGCATCTTCAAGCTCTACATGAACAAACTCATCGGGGTCATTGAGCCAGCCATCGGGCAAAGTAGGTGGGCGTGCATGACTTGTGCGTCCTCGTGGTTGCTCACCCACCTCTACTGGATATGCTTGTTCCTCTAACATATCTATCAGTGAGCGCATCTGGGCCAAAGAGCTCACCATTCCCAAGTCATGACGGATTTCACGAGGCACGCGAAATCCCTTGAGGTACCAAGCCATGTGTTTGCGCATATCACGCATGCCACGATCCTCTGACTGCAGATACTCAACGATCAAATGAGCGTGGCGAAACATCACTTCACGAACGTGGTGCAGGGTTGGTGCTATCTGCCTCTGGTCTCCTTGAAAGGCGGCGACCAAATTGGCAAACAACCATGGGCGCCCCAGACATCCCCGCCCAACGACTACTCCGGCACATCCCGTCTCGCCCACCATGCGCAGGCCATCAGCGCCCGACCAGATATCACCATTACCCAATACTGGAACCCCGCTGGGCTTTAAGTGTTCGACCAATCGAGTAATTGCCGACCAATCAGATTTTCCCTCATACATCTGGGCAGCGGTGCGAGCATGCAAAGCGACCCATACAACCCCGAGCTCTGCGGCAGACTGTGCCGCCTGCAAATACGTATGGTGGTCGCTATCGATACCAATGCGCATTTTCACGCTCACCGGGATACCAAAGGGTTGTGCAGCCTGTACTGCGGCTTGGACGATATTTGAAAATAGTCTGCGCTTATATGGAAGGGCGGCTCCACCACCTTTGCGAGTGACCTTTGGTACCGGACAGCCAAAGTTCATATCGATGTGATCGGCTAAATTCTCCTTGCCAATCATCGTTACCGCAGCGCGCATCGTCGTTGCATCTACGCTATACAACTGCACCGATCGCGGCCACTCATCTCTTCCCGGCACAATCATGCGAAGGGTTTCGGGCCGTCTCTCGATCAAGGCACGTGCTGTGATCATCTCTGAGACAAATAACCCTGCACCTTGTTCACGACAGAGAGTGCGAAATGGAGCATTTGTTATTCCCGCCATGGGCGCTAGGACAACCGGTGGATCAATCAGATGATCACCGCTTGCTAGTGGAAGTAGGAGTGGCTTTAACAACCGAGTAGACGTGGGGCTAGCCATGCTTGAACCTGATCTATTGCAATGCGCTCTTGGCTCATTGTGTCACGATCGCGAATCGTGACGGCATGATCTTGGAGAGTCTCAAAGTCAATGGTGATGCAGTATGGGGTACCTATCTC
>SYEK01000034.1 GCA_005800815.1 Actinomycetota bacterium | reverse complement strand
TACCCAGGTTGAAGAGGATAAATCCCTCATCCTCCGCTCGTTAAATCTCAACACCTATGTATTTAGATTGTAAGAACTCGTGAATTCCATCAAAGCCACCTTCACGGCCCAAGCCTGATTGCTTAACGCCACCAAATGGCGCCGCTGGATCAGAGATGACTCCTTTATTGATCGCAACCATTCCCGACTCCATCGCCTCTGCTGTGCGTAGTGCACGGGTCAGATCTTTGGAAAATACATAACTGATGAGACCAAAATCTGTGTCATTGGCCATTGTGATGCCTTCCTCATCTGTATCGAAGATAACAATCGGTGCGACTGGGCCAAAGATTTCATGGCCAAGGATTGGGTTATCTTTCTCCACTATTAGGACAGTCGCTGGATAGAAAGCACCATCACCTTCTGGTTTTACCCCACCAACCTCGACTTTTGCGCCAGCGGCTATCGATTGATCAACGATCTCTGCGATCTTATTGCGCTCTTTCATGGAGACATAGGCACCCAGTGTCGTTGATGGATCTGTTCCACGGCCCATTACATATGAACTCATGGACTTAGTCATCTCTGAGATGAACTTTTCTGCGATTCCACGTTGGACAAAGATTCGATTTGCCGATGTGCAGGCGGCGCCACCATTACGCATCTTTGCGAGAGAGAGTTGGGGGATAGTCACGGCCAAATCAGCATCATCATGAATGACGACTTGTGCATTTCCACCGAGCTCCATGGAGCAGCGGATGACACGATCTGCCGCCTCTTTGAGCAAGATGCGCCCAACCTCGGTTGAACCGGTAAATGAGAGATTTTTTACACGAGGATCATGCAGCATTCTCGATATCGCTGGACCAGTCTTTTCTGGAAGGACTAAGTTAAGAACACCCTTTGGAAGACCTGCCCGCTCCATGAGATCGACGATGTACATCGCCGTCAGTGGTGTCTCACCAGCGGGCTTTAAAATCATTGTGCAGCCTGCAGCAATAGCGGGACCGATCTTGCGTGTAGCCATGCCCGCCGGGAAGTTCCACGGTGTGATCAGAATCGAAAGACCGATTGGTTCATGGCTGACAAGAATTCGCTTATCTCCCGATGGTGATTTGCGAAAATCTCCAGGTGTGCGGACTGTCTCCTCAGCAAACCAGCGGAAGAACTCGGCTGCATATGTCGCTTCACCGCGAGCATCAGGCATCGCTTTACCGTTCTCACGCGATATCAACGTTGCAATGACCTCATTCTCAGCAATCATTAACTCAAAGGCTTTGCGCAAAATCTCCGACCGATACCGCGGAGCCGTCTTTGCCCATGCTTTGGCCGCTGCATCTGCGGCAGTAATCGCTGCATCACATTCTCTATCTCCAGCCAATGAGACCTGCGCGATCACTGAACCATCGCTTGGATCATAGACGGGAAGCTTGCCAACACCATCAACCCATTGGCCATCGATATATAACTGCGTATGCATGGGGTGAAGCATACGCTCACCACACAAAACAGTGAAGTTCGTACCCACTGCGATAGACTGGGAATATTGAGTTGCGTTAACTGCAATTTACGGAGGAGTCTTCATGCCAAAGTCGTGGAGCGATGATGCGGCAGTGCCAGTTGTCAGACAGGATCACGCACACTTAAAGGACTCTCTTAATTACAAAATCAAGAAGTTTTTTCTCGGGATACCCCTGAATCGGCACTCATTGGAGTCTCAAAGGTTAAGTAAGAAAAATGCTTTTGGCGTCTTATCCTCAGACTGTATCTCGTCCTCGGCTTACGGCGGTGAGCAGATATTAGTCGCACTAATCCCAGCCTTTGGTCTTGCTGCATTCACCATCTTTCCACCGATGATTGGCGTGATAATCGTAATTTTAGTCGCAATAACACTTCTTTATAAAGATGTCATTAGTACTTATACGAGATCTGGAAGTGCATATATAGTCTCCCGAGATAACTTTGGACGAGTGGTCTCACAAATCGCTGCAGTTGAGCTTATGTTCGGTTACATAATTACCGTAGCAATCCAGTCTGCTGCTGGTGTAGCTGCCATAATCTCGACTTTCCCAGAATTGAACCCTGCCAAAGTTCAACTGACGATTGTGATCGTACTGATTCTCACTTATGTGAACCTTCGGGGTGTGAAAGAGGCGGGACTCATCTTTGTGATTCCCTCTTATCTCTTCATGGGTACCATGCTTATAGTTTTTATCTTTGGGATTTATCGTTATTTCTCCGATACTTTGCCTTCATATGATCAAAATGTCGAGGGCTTGGTCCCAATAGGACAGGCACAGGGTCTTCTCTCTGTTGCTGCAATTCTTCTCCTGCTCAAGGCTTTTGCTAATGGAAGCGCCTCTTTGACCGGGATTGAGGCTATATCAGATAGCGTCCCTCTCTTTAAAAATCCTGAACACAGGAATGCGACAAAGGTCCTCATTCTCATGAGTCTGACACTCGGTATTCTGATCATCGGAATAGCTTGGTTAGCAAAGGAAACTCAATCGATTCCTTATGCTGACGGAACTCCTACCGTCATCTCACTAGTCGCAAAGGCCGCCCTTGGTGGTGGTTTTTTTGGTGACTCTCTCTTTGTGTTGACCCAATTGGGAACCATGTTGATTCTATTTGCTGGCGCAAACACCTGCTTTAGTGCCTTCCCAAATATGGTGAACATGGTCGCAAGTGATGGATTCTTACCTCGCAGGCTGACTCAAAGAGGCCATAAGTTGGTCTTCTCGAACGGTGTCTTCTTTATCGCTGGCGTCGCCTCGCTGCTCGTCATCGTAACCCAGGCAAGTATCACCATCTTAGCCGCAATTTATGCCCTGTCTGTCTTTATTGGTTTCGCTCTCACGGGTGCCGGAATGACGAAAAAGAGTCTTCGTTCCCAAGGTGCAAACCGCAGACGTAAAATCTTTCTGCATAGTCTCTCTACTGCCCTGGCTACGTTTACTGTCGTCGTTCTCTCTTTAGTCAAATTTACCGAAGGCACATGGGTAGTTGTGATCGGAACACCCTTGGTCGTTATATTGATGCTCAAATTTAACAATCAATACACACGTGAACAAAATGCTCTATCCGTTAAACGCGAACAGGAGCGTGCTACATCAATCGCCCGCCATGATGTGACCGTCCTTGTTGATAACGTCGATATAGCGACCGTGGGAGCAATTCGCTACGCCCGAAGCCTCAATCCTCATCATTTAATCGCAGTCCACTTTGTCATTGATGATCGTCGCGCTGAGGGAATTCAGAAGGCCTGGGCGGCATCTGATGCCCTAGATGATGTGACTCTAGAGCTCATAGACTGTCCAGATCGACGCCTAGCGAATGCAGCACTCGATTATGCGATTCGTATGACTGAAAAGCCCGATGTCGAACTCACTTTATTACTACCTCGCCGTGCATATTCGGGCTTCTTAGGTCGCTTACTCCATGATCAAACCGCTGAACAAATAGCCTCCCCCATCTCACAGTTGGCTCGCGTTGTTGCGACCATTGTTCCTTTCGATGTTGAACGCATCGCCTCTGGTCAAGCGGTGATGGAGCCGGCAAAAGTTGTACATAAAGTTGTTAACCAGAGCAAAGATAAGAAAACTCCCCCCGAAAACTTCGAGCCGGTCAGCCACTACGCCGAAAATGTGACACCGATCGGTCAGATACAGTGGCGCAAACGAGCCCGGATACATGGCCGAGTCACATCGATCAAAACTGCGCCACGAGGTGCAGCGCCCTCTTTAGAGGTTGAAATCTGGGATGCGACTGGGGGTGTATCTCTCCAGTTCCTGGGTCGCCGAGATATTGCAGGCCTTGAAGTCGGTTCGCAGATGCGCGCTGAGGGAATGGTTGGCGAAGAAGAGGGAGAGATGATCATCCTTAATCCCTCTTACGAACTCCTTGTATAAAATCTCTTAACATCGCAGAGCACTCCTTGGCCAAGACTCCACCACGCACCTCGACTTTAAAGAGCGAGCGCGGGTCTCGCAGTAGATCCCACGCCGAGCCAACGGCGCCGGCCTTCTCATCCCATGCTCCAAAGATCAGAGTTGAGATCCGTGACTGGGCGATCGCACCTGCGCACATAGCACAGGGTTCGAGTGTGGTGATGATCGTGTGCTCCTCTAATCGCCACTGACCGATTTTTTCACAGGCCCGACGTATAGCGACGATCTCAGCATGCGCCGTTGGATCATTACCGAGCTCACGTTCGTTATGGGCAGATGCGATTGTTTCACCCCTCCTATCGATGATGATCGCACCTACAGGAACATCCTGACTAGCAAGGGCCTCCTGCGCGATAGCTAGAGCTTTGCGCATCAACTCTTCATCACTCACAGTTGCAAGAGCTCTGCAAACTGATCACCAAAGCCAAGTCGATTGGCTATCGCCTCTAACTGTTCATCGGGAAAGAGTTCAGCATCATCACAGAGTGCAGCTATCTCCATACCACTCATTCCGAGGTCAGATAAAATCTCGATATGACCGATGGGATTGGCATCCTCGTCATCTTCTGGAGTCGGTAAATCTGCGATCTCTAACAACTCTTCGGCAACTGGGTAATCCAAGGCACATGTTGAGTCACTGAGAAATAAAGAGATATGTGAGCCCAAGACACGGATCAAGATAAAAAACTCTTCATCGATAGATATCAATGCGATAGCGCCACCGTTTGTCTGTTGTGATTTCAGGCTCGTGATTATCTGTGCGATATCGGTTGGGTCGGGAAGAAGCCCTAAGGTCCATCGACCATCCTCATGCCATGCGGCAACGGCAATATCCAATTCATTTGTGACGCTGCTTACTTTTACAATCGCCTCAGGCACGTCTTCAAGGGCATCGAACTCTTCGATCTCCTCTGCGAGCTCATCATTGAAATCAGGCATGCGCCCATAGTTCCACTCATTTGAGGGGAATGAAAGCCCTGTAAGGTAATACCTGTGAAAGTACATGTCGCAGATCACCCACTGATTGCGCATAAACTCACGATTTTGCGCGATGAGCGTACTGATTCACCAACTTTTCGCCGCCTTGTCGAAGAGTTAGTGACTCTGCTTGCCTATGAAGCTACGCGTGATGTTCGTACACACTCGGTATCTATAACGACACCCCTAACAAGGACCAAAGGTCTGAAGTTGGCCGAACCGGCCCCTGTCGTTGTCCCTATTCTGCGCGCAGGTCTTGGGATGCTCGAAGGCATGAGTAAGTTGGTACCAACTGCAGAGGTGGGCTTTCTTGGGATGGTCCGTGATGAAAAGACCCTCCAGGCCAGTACATATGCCAATCGACTTCCCGATGACCTATCGGGGCGCCAAGTATTTGTCTTAGATCCGATGCTGGCAACTGGTGGCACCTTGATCGCCGCCTTCAATTACTTGATCAATTTAGGTGCTAACGACATCACTGCAATCTGTATCTTGTCGGCCCCTGAAGGAATCGCCGCTGTTGAGAGGGAGTTTGCAGGTAGCAAAATCCCCATCACGATTGTCACTGGGGCACTGGATGAAAGACTCAATGAGCACGGCTATATCGTTCCAGGCTTGGGCGATGCTGGCGATCGATTGTATGGAGTCGTCTAATTGGCATCTACATCACCTGGATATGGGATAACAATCCGGATCGAAGGTTCAGCCTCGTCGCAACCTGTGGCTCTTGCGACCACAACCATTACATCAGCTGGTGCGACCATCACAGCACTTGATATCGTTGAATCACATCTAGAAAAAGTTGTCATTGATGTCACATGTGACACGATTGATTCTGAACATGCGGAAAAAATTGCAATCGCACTTGCTAAAAATCCAGAGTTGACTGTCCGCAAAGTCAGTGATCGCACCTTTTTATTGCACCTTGGTGGAAAGATTGAGATCGCATCAAAGGTCCCTCTCAAGACCCGCGATGACCTCTCTCGTGCATACACTCCCGGCGTCGCCCGTATCTGCCAAGCAATTGTCGATGACCCGGCCGATGCCCGCCGCTTGACGATCAAGCGCAACACCGTCGCCGTTGTCACCGATGGCTCGGCCGTCCTTGGCCTTGGAAATATCGGCCCTGCCGCAGCCCTTCCCGTCATGGAGGGCAAAGCGGCATTGTTCAAGCGCTTTGCCGATGTGGATGCCTGGCCTGTGTGCCTAGATACCCAAGATGTCGATGAGATCGTGCGCACGGTGCAGCTGATCGCACCCGTCTATGGTGGCATCAACCTGGAGGATATCTCTGCTCCTCGATGTTTTGAGGTCGAGCGTCGACTGCGAGACTTATTGGATATACCGGTCTTTCACGATGACCAGCATGGCACAGCCATCGTTGTTCTAGCTGCACTCAGGAACGCCCTCAAACTTGTCAAGAAAGATTTGGGTGCAGTAAAGATCATTCTCCTTGGCGTCGGTGCCGCTGGTAATGCGATCGCACGCCTATTGGTCCTTAATGGTGCTACGAATATAATCGGCTTTAATCATCACGGTGTGATCACTCGAGATATGAAGTCCGAGGATTCGATGCAACAGTGGTTTATCGATACTAGTAACCCAAAGAACTTCAAAGGAGATATCTCAGGGGCCATGAAAGGCGCCGATGTATTCATAGGTGTCAGCGCTCCCAACCTCATCAGTGAATCCGATGCTGCTTCGATGGCGCCTGGTTCGATTATCTTTGCTCTGGCAAATCCAGATCCAGAGATCGACCCAGTCATTGCTCGCAAGCACGCCGCCGTTGTCGCTACTGGGCGCAGTGATCAGCCAAATCAGATCAATAACGTCCTGGCCTTCCCTGGAATCTTCCGTGGGCTTCTAGATGCCAATGCACATAAGATCACCGATAAGTTATTGGTCGCCGCAGCCGAGGCAATCGCCGACTGTGTCCTACCTGAACAGCTCAACGCATCATTTATCGTGCCAAGTGTCTTTGATCCGAGTGTGACCAAGGCCGTTGCAGCGGCGGTTAAGAAGTCGGTGTGATCGAGCTTGCCGCATCTTTTGATGCTCAACTCTCCACCCTTGCCCCATATTTGATTTACTTCATAGTTGGTGCCATTGTCTTCTTTGAAACCGGTGTGTTATTCGCATTTTTCTTGCCTGGTGATTCGATTCTCTTTAGCGCAGGCCTGGTCGCTGCTGCCAATAATGAGGTCAATATTCTTATCTTGGTCACCATTATTTTTATCGCAGCATTCTTTGGTGATCAGATCGGCTTTGTCCTAGGCCGCTTAGTGGGCCGGCCGTATCTGGAGCGCCGCAATTCACCACGAATGCAGAGCATGATCGCCCGCTCCGAGCGCTTTTACAAGAGGACAGGGTGGTGGGCCGTTGTTGCCGCACGCTTCTTCCCATGGGTTAGAACATTTGTGCCCCCAATAGCAGGTGCCTCCAAGATGAACTACTACAAGTTCTTATCTGCTAACGCCCTTGGCGCACTCTTGTGGGGAGTAGGAATAACTCTCGCGGGGTATTACGCCGCTACCTTGCCATGGGTAAAGACATGGTCATACGCGATTGCAGCCTTCTTTATTACCGCTTCATTGGTCTCTGCGCTCGTGAACTACCGACGCCACCGGCGATAACTCAAGTATGAGTGCCGGTGAACTCCCGCTTATCGGCGATCCAATCCATCAATGCGAAAAGTACGCCTGAGACCACAAAGGTGAGATGGATAGCGATTCTCCAAATAGTGCCTTCACCAACCTCATTCTTACCTGATAGTTCGATGAAGTCCTTCAGAAGTTCGATGACAGATATCGCAACAAGTGAGCCAATCAACTTGATCTTCAAGCCACTGAAGTCGATTGTCCCCATCCAATGTGGACGATCCTTGGACTCTGCAGCGACGTCAATACGGGATACAAAGTTCTCATAGCCCGCAAAAATCACCATCAAAATCAGGTTCGCTAGGAGTGTGAGATCCAATAGGGCTAGGAGATCAAGGGTAAAGCTCTGCGGAGTGGCATCACCCACCTTCTCGGCCAAATGAATGAACTCGATGACAAATCTGTAACACAACAGAGCTAGTGCCCCTACCAACCCCAGATACAAAGGGGCGAGGAGAAAACGGGCACGAAATAGGACTACTTCAACGGCATGTGAAATCTGGCTCATGGAGCTGATTTTAACTTAACTATCGAGAGAAAGTGTGACTTGAAGCCACTCTTGCTCGAGAGTTTCTTTCTCAAAGACCATCTTCTCTAACTCATTTTCGATCTCAATCAGGCGCGACGGTTCAAAAGCGCAGGCCTCTTGCTCGATAAGTAATTGCGTGATCCTTACATCGACTTTTTCCATCTGGCGCTCAAGGCGCACTTTATCTTTCTTGAGCTGGCGCTCTTCGGCGGCACTTGAACTCCTCTTCAATTTTTGTGACACAGTCTGCTTATTCACAGCATTATGGCGCAGCTCTAAATACTCATCCACGGCTCGCGGTAGATCGCGCACAGATTTGTCACCCAGCAGACCAACAAAGCGATCACACACCCGTTCAAGGAAATACCTATCGTGGGAGATGACTATGAGGGTTCCACTAAAGCTATCTAATAAGTCCTCTAACTCAGTGAGTGTCTCTATATCGAAATCATTGGTCGGCTCATCGAGTAAAAGGACGTTAGGGCTATCCATCAATAGACGTGTCAACTGCAATCTACGTTTCTCACCCCCTGATAAATCACCTACGGGTGTCCATTGGGATTCACGATCAAAACCTAACCGCTCACAAAGCTGGGATGCTGAGAGCTCTCGCCCACCACCGATCTCTATCCGATTGGCCACTTTCTCAACTGCCTCCAATACGCGCCATGTGGGATCGAGTTCGTCTAGGTGTTGAGTTAAAAAGGCTGCTTTGACGGTGAGCCCAGTTACTAATTTGCCGGCCGTTGGTTGTATCTCTCCGACGAGTGTGCGCATTAACGTTGTCTTGCCAGCGCCATTGATGCCAACAATCCCAATGCGATCTCCTGGACCTATATTCCAGTAGAGATCATCGATCAACTCATTGTCTCCAAGTTTTACCGACAGATGATGGGCCTCATAGACGCTCTTTCCCAAGCGATTGAGTGCGAATTTGAGAAGCTCACCTTGGTTGCGTGGCTCAGGCTCACCTTGAATCAAAACATTCGCTGCATCGACACGAAACTTCGGCTTAGTGGTGCGAGCAGGAGCGCCACGGCGCAACCAGGCCAACTCTTTGCGTACCAGAGCCTTTCGCCGCGCATCCATGACCAAGCCTTGTCGGGCTCGCTCAGCCTTAGCCAAAACGAAGGCACTATAGCCTCCGTCATACTCCTCAACTTTGCCGTCAACGACCTCCCATGTCCGATCGGTCACGGCATCTAAGAACCAGCGATCATGGGTAACAACAGTGAGTGCCAATCCCTTGCGGTTGTTCAAATACTGGGCAAGCCATGCAACACCTTCGACATCTAGATGGTTAGTTGGTTCATCCAACAAGATAAGATCAAGTTCATTGATCAGTAATTTAGCCAGACCAACGCGCCGACGCTCACCACCCGATAACTCACCAAACTTTCTTTCAAAGATATGGTCATCGAAGCTACCGAATAATCCAGTGAATACCTCGCGGATATTTGGTTCACTGGCCCATTCATGTTTTTCTGTATCCCCTAGAACAACCTCACCTACTGTGCTTTGTGGGTTTTCGTGATCGACTTGGGAGAGGATCCCAATTCGCGCAGAGTTTGATTTCGTTACACGACCAGAATCGACAGGTTCAACACCTGCTATCACTTTCATGAGCGTACTCTTGCCCGATCCATTGCGACCAACGATTCCAATGCGATCACCCTCAGATACCCCAAGTGAGACGCTCACTAAAAGCTCTTTGATATCAAAGGCTTTTGAGACCTCTTCGATATTTACAACGTTGCGCGCCATGATGGGAGAGCGTACCTTTCATCTATGAGTGTCACCGACCGCGAATATGCGCTAGCTTTGGATGAGGCCGATCCACTGGCTCACTTCAAATCCCAGTTTGTGATCTCAGATCCCCAGATGTGTTACTTGGATGGCAACTCCCTCGGCCGTTTGCCTCAAGCCACCGTGAGCGCGATAAACAACTTCATGACACACGAGTGGGGCCGGCAGGTTGTCACTGGCTGGGAGCATTGGGTCGATGAGGCCCAACCCACTGGGGATTTATTGGGGGCCGCCGCCCTAGGGGCGCGAGCTGGACAAGTGTTGGTCTGCGATACGACATCGGTGAACTTCTATCAATTATGCCTTGCTGCGATCAGAGCACGTCCGGGGCGAAGGACGATCATCACCGATGCTGCAAACTTCCCGACAGATAGATACATCCTCGAAGGTATCGCACAACAATGTGATCTCAACCTGGTCATTATCGCCAACGAGGATCCCCATATCGCAACACATGAACGAATCACACCTGAGGTGCTAGCGCCATATCTTAATGACGATGTCGCACTCGTGACTTTACAGATAATCCAGTATCGCTCAGGTGCGCGTTCGGATTTAAAGTCAATCACCGATCAAGTGCGTAAAGTGGGTGGCTTGGTTGTCTGGGATGCCAGTCATGCAGTAGGAGCCATAGAGTTGAATCTTGATGCCAATGGCGTCGATCTCTGTGTCGGCTGCACATACAAGTACGGTAACTCTGGTCCAGGCTCACCTGCCTGGTTATATGTGAGCACCGCAATTCAAAACCAGCTACAAGTCCCGATTCAAGGTTGGTTTGCACAGGATGCACAGTTTGAAATGGGCCCAATCTTTGAAAAGGCATTTGGTATCCGCGGCTTTCAGATCGCAAGTCCCTCGCTCATGGGGATCCGTTGTGTGCACAGCGCCTTTTCTATGATCCAGCAGGCGGGTATCAAGGCGATAGCAAAGAAGGCTGAGCTTGGGACTGAGATGATGATTGATCTCTACGATGCCTGGCTGGCACCCCTTGGTATGGATCTGTGTACCCCGCGCGATTGCAGACAACGTGGCGGACACATCTCACTCAAGCACCCCGATGCGGCACAGATTTGCACGGCGCTGCGTCAAATTTCAAATGTCATTCCCGACTACAGGACGCCAAATATTATTCGTCTTGCTATCTCCCCCCTTCCCACCTCATTCGTAGAGGTCTGGGATGGGTTTGATCGCATGCGTACGTTGGTCGCAACAGGTGAGTACAGGCAAATACAAGAAAGTGGTTCACGAGTCACATGAGTAACGACAACTTTGATTCAGCCCTGACCTATACATCTTATTTGGCAGTCGATGAGCTGCTCAGCCTGCAGCGCCCGCTATCGGTTGGCCCAGAACACGATGAGATGCTCTTCATCATCATCCACCAAACATATGAGCTCTGGTTCAAGCAGTTAATCCACGAGTTCATACAGGCCCAACGCAGCATGGAGTCTGGTGATACACATTATTCACTCGCCATCCTCGGACGCATACGTACGATCATGAAGGTCTGTGTGGCTCAGATTGACATCTTGGAGACTATGACACCCCTGCAGTTCAACGCATTTCGCTCATACTTATCCTCATCCAGTGGTTTCCAATCGGCGCAGTTCAGAAAAGTAGAGGCCCTGTTAGGCCGGCGTGATAACAAGATGGCAGCTCACCTGCCTCCAGATATTCAAACAGAGATCTCACTGCTTATCTCTGCAAATTCAGTCTGGGACTCAGCCCTTGCATATCTAGCCAAACGAGGTCATCCAATTCCAAGCGATGTGCTCAATCGCGACAGGACTGTGGCCTATGAGGCAAATCTTGGGGTCCAAGATGTTCTTCTCGATATTCACCGCAATGATCCCCAAAGTGCAATGATCTGTGAGCGCTTACTCGATATCGATGAGGGTATTCAAGAGTGGAGATACCGCCATGTAAAGATGGTGGAGCGAACCATCGGACATAAGATCGGATCGGGTGGTTCAAGTGGGGTTGAGTATCTCTCGACCACTCTTTCTCGCCCGGCTTTTAAGGATTTGTGGGATATTCGCTCCCGTTTTTGACGTTAGCGCCAGTAGTAAATAATCACTGCAATAATCGATGCAACTGCCCCACCTGCGACGATAAAATACTTGACCCATGTAGGAAGGCCTGATTTATCGGCCGCTGACTTGGCCACTGACTTGGTCTTCTCCATCGCCCGGCCAGCCCATGCGAACTCAGTGGCTAAAATTCCAAGTCCAGCGAGCAGCACAAGTACTCCTGGGCCCGGAGCGATGAGAAATATCGCTCCAAGAACGGTGATACCACCGCCCAGAGAGCCTATGAATACTCGCCAAAATATTCGCCCCGTCGGAGTTCTGCGAACCCATGTCCTTAACTTCATCGCTTAGTGACCTCCACTGATACACCATATGCCTCATGAGCAATCTCCTCACGCCGCTTGCGATAGGTCGGGGATGAACCTGAGATTAAATGTTCAAAACGGGTCGTTGATCTGATCAACTCGCGTAGCTCCTGTGGGTTTGTTGAATCACCAAAGATAGGGGGCTCTTGCTTGGTGATTTGAAGGATAATATGGGGGTTGAAACGGCGATAGACAAGTGCCAGCCGTCGGATACCAAGATTAGCCACATGGCGAAGGCCCCGATTGAAGTGGTCTTGGAGCATTAATCCCTTGAATCTCACGTTCTTAGCATTTACTGGTTGAGTCAGAGCCGCTAACTCAAGCAAGATGGCGGCAATCTCGGCCCCACCTGTCGTATCGGGTAACTCGGCACAGCGTTTTGATAACTGCGCACGCAAAGATGGGTCTTGGAGTCTTCTGACAGTTGTAGTGATCTCATTGAGATCGCTTTGATCTGCACGCAGGCCATAGCCAAAGTCATGGCACCATCTAGCTCGCGTCTCCTGATCATCTGTACCACGAATGTTTGAGACAAAGACCGTTGGCAGCTGTGCCGGTAATAACTCATGTACTCCGTTATATCCGGTGGCACATATCCCTGCGTCAAAGGCACGGAGAACTTTTGCAAGTGGGAAATATCGAACTACTTTTATATCCAAACCCACAGGTACGAGTGATTTACCCTCTTTCCCAATCGGCTCCTTCGTCAAAACGACCTGTAGCCCTGGCCAACCAATTAAACCCTCGAGGGCGGCCGTCATTTTCTGGTTGACATCACTATCACCTGTACCTAACTGCACAAGGGCGGCGGGACGATTTAAATCTAGACCAAGTGCTCTGCGTGCATCATCTCTCGATAGTGCATCCTCACTTCGAAAAAGAGACACGGGTGAAGTTAATACAGCATCTCTACGTTTGGATGTAGGGCCATGATCATATGCACGTGCGATATCTCCAGGTTCAATGACTGCATCCATCATCCCTGACTGCAATCCAAGGATGAAGCGTTGTGGCTTCTTCTGCCATAGACCCCGTCTGACCCAGACAAGTTTTATCGCTGAATTTGAATTCCTGGCTGCAATCACGCCTGGATAGGGAACAACGCCATCGAAAGATAAGACCTTTGCACCCGTCTCATCGATAAGTGCCAATAATCTATCTCGTAGATAGGCATCCCACTTCTCACGCGACATCCATAAACGGTCACGGCCAGGGATATATTCACAGCGAACGCCCATAAAAGATGGAAGATCTGCAATCCCATTAGCCATGGAGATAATTATTGGATGTGCAACATCCTTGAGGGCCAGAGCCACCGCACTTGCGCGTGCAAGATGACCCATTCCAACTCCATTGCTTGTAGCAAGGATGATTGTTGGTTTTTCCATGACTACCTAACTACCCCACAAGGAATCTGACTGCGCGTAGAGAAAGAATACTCGGATAGACTGCCTAGATGCCTCATCCCCTCATCAGTGTGCAAGGGCTGACTAAAAAGTTCGATGATTTCATCGCAGTCAATGGAGTCAATTTCCAAGTGGGTAAAGGCGAGTCCTTTGGCTTGTTGGGCCCCAACGGTGCCGGTAAATCCACCATCATGCGCATCTTGGCTGCGACATCTACTCGCACAGCAGGAACGGTTGAGATCTTAGATAAAGATCCTGAGAGATTTGGGCCCCTTGTCCGTGCCCATCTTGGAGTGGTGCCACAACAAGATAATCTCGATGGTGAGCTCACGGTGAGTGAAAACCTATTCATTTACGGCCGTTATTTTGGGCTTTCAAAGAGGTTCATAAACAATAAGATCGAAGAGCTTCTCGTATTTGCCCAACTTGAGGAGAAGCGCAATGTGAAGGTCGAGGCTCTCAGTGGTGGGATGAAGCGCCGTTTGACCATTGCTCGTGGACTTGTGAGCGAACCTGACATCTTGTTGTTGGATGAACCCACCACCGGGTTAGACCCGCAGGCACGTCACATCTTGTGGGACCGCTTATTTCGCCTGAAAGAGCAGGGTGTCACACTCGTATTGACCACGCACTTCATGGATGAGGCCGAACAGTTGTGTGATCGAATCGTGGTGATGGATAAGGGCGCGATCATGGCAGAGGGTTCACCTGCCGGTTTGATCAGGGAGTACTCCAGCAAAGAGGTACTCGAGGTGCGCTTTGGCAGCGATCGCAATGTTGAGGTCGCCCCAGTATTACAAAAGATGTGTGAGCGTATGGAGACCCTACCAGATCGTATTTTGATGTATGCCGATGATGGTGAAAAGCTGCTTGAACAGATCACTGCACAAAAGCTGCACCCAACTACATCACTTGTCCGTCGTAGTTCACTCGAGGATGTCTTCCTACGTCTTACTGGAAGAACTTTGATCGAATGAACGCCAGTATTGATGTCCCACAGATCGCACGCTTTGGCGCTCTATATGTTGCGGCCGCTCGAATCCGCTCGATGGCCAAATGGAAAACGATTATTGCAGCTGTTGACGTTGGAAATCCGCTCTTTTATCTCATCGCCGTTGGTATAGGTATCGGCGTCTTGGTTGAGAGTAACTCTGGAACAAGTGGAACCAATGGGATTAAGTACATCGCCTTCATCGCACCTGCCTTGCTAGCAAATGCAGCTATCACTGGAGTCATGGATGAGTGTGTTTTCCCCGTCATTGAGGGCTTCAAGTGGCGCAAACTCTTCTATGCTCAAAATGCGACGCCGATAACGGGCAGACAGATTGCAATCGGTGTCTATCTTGCCGCGCTATCTCGGACGATCTTTAGTGTCACTATTTATTATCTCTTCCTGCTGGCCTTTAATGTGGTCGACTTTGGAATCAGTGTAGTCACGATCCCAGCTGCGATTATGGCAGGTGGCTCCTTTGGTGCGGTGATGATGTATTTTGCCGCAAAGATTGAGAAGGAAGATTATTTTTTTAATGTGATGCAACGCTTGGTCATCATGCCGATGTTTCTTTTTTCTGGAACTTTCTTTCCTCTTTCATCCATGCCAATCTATCTACAACCCATCGGTTGGATCTCACCCCTTTGGCATGGCACTGAGCTCGGGCGCGAAGCGGCCTTCGACTATGGCATCTCAACCCTGATGATCGCAGTCCACCTCGTGTTTTTACTTGCAGTAGCAGCTATCGGATTAAGGCTCTCTATCCGCCAATTTGAGAGGAGGTTGGCAAAATGAGTAGCGCCATAGACATTGCCCGCGACCAATCCTCGAGTGCGATGTATGCCGGTCGCCCTCAGGTTCTCCTTGAGCGGAGTTGGCTCGCCTTTCGCTCAACAACATGGGTGCCGATCTTCACAGGTTTCATGGAGCCAGTCCTATTCCTCCTCGCCTTCGGTTATGGAATGGGCAGTCTGATCGGTGATGTCTCTACCGGCACTGCAGATATTGATTACACCATGTTTATAGCCCCAGGACTACTCGCTACTAGCGCTATGAATGGTGCGATCTATGACTCAACCTGGAATGTATTTTGGAAGCTTAACGAGTCAAAGCTCTATAAAACTATGCTCTCCACTCCACTTGGCCCGATGGATATCGCTCTAGGTGAGATTGCTTGGGCATTACTACGTGGCTTGGTCTACTCGATTGGATTTCTAACTGTTGTCTCAATTCTTGGTCTGACGCCGAGTGTGTGGGCGATTTTAGCGATCCCAGCCGCCTCTCTAGTCGCCTTTGGTTTTGCATCCTTTGGTATGGCTATTACCTCATTTTTTAAGACCTACCAACAGATGGGATTTATCAATTTTGTGATGCTTCCGATGACTTTATTTTCTGGCTCCCTTTACCCAATCTCTGTCTACCCTGATTGGTTAGAAAAAGTTATCATGTCTCTTCCTTTATGGCATGGAATCGAATTAGTACGGGCTTTTTGGTTTGGCAGTATTAATTCAGGGGTCTTTCTTCATATTTCCTACTTTTTAATCATGATAATCCTTGGTTTATTCGTCACTTCCCGTCGTTTAAGGGCCCTATTTCTGCGCTAAGACACGTGGGCTTGCTTTTAAAAAACGGCATGAGAGAATTAGGCCCTAGTCTAAAAGGACTAAAAATGAACCGGGAGAGTACTTCTCAAACGAGTTTCAAACGCTGAAACCTTTGCCGTACAAGCTTTACAATGATTACACAAACTAATCACAAGGAAACTTTCAGATTCATCCCTACAACATCTATGGAAGTCCCACCTGAGCGAGTCGCTGCTCTGCTTAAATCTGAATGGGAACTATTCACAAAGCAGACGGGCAAGAGTGCCCAAGAGAGTAAGCGCTCGGTCAAATCAATGCCCTTGGGTGTGACCTCTAGCTTTCAGCACTGGGATCCCTACCCCATCTCAATTGTGAGTGCCAACGGTGCCTGGATGAAAGATGTAGATGGACGCCAACTGCTCGATCTCTCCATGGGCTTTGGCGCAATGCTGGCTGGCCACCTTAACCCGACGGTTATCGCCGAGGTGAAGGACGCCCTTGAGACCGGCATGCTCTTTGTGACGCCCTCCCCGAGTACCACCGATGCCGCCGAGCGCATCTGTCGCCGCTTTTCTATCGATCAGGTCCGTTTTACCAATAGCGGGACAGAGTCGACGATGTATGCAACGCGCACCGCGCGTGCGGCAACTGGCAAAGATGCGATCGTCAAAGTCGAGGGCGGCTACCACGGTAGCTATGATCCCTTTGTCGTCTCGGCTAAGCCACCGGTTGATCAAATCGGACAGGCCAGCGATCCAATCGCATATGTACCGGCCGGAATCGTGCCTGGTGAGATCTATGTCGTGCCTTACAACGATGCCGATGCCCTCCAGCGCTGCTTTGAAAGAAACTCCTCGAAGATCGCCTGCTTTATCGTTGAGCCCGTCATCGAGAACCTGGGCATCATTTTGCCCGATGAGGGTTATTTGGAGCGGGTGCGCGAACTCTGCGATGAATACGACATCGTTCTCATCTTCGATGAGGTCAAAACAGGATTAACCGCCGGACATCGAGGTGCTGCACAGCGCCTAGGTGTGGTTCCAGATCTCATCACGCTTGCAAAGTCGATCGGCGGTGGACTCACTCTGGCCGCATTCGGTGGCAAGAAGAAGTACATGGATTTTGTAACCAGCGGCAAGATGGCCCACTTCGGTACTTTCAACGGCAATCCTCTTGCGATGGCAGGTGTCCGCGCCGTCGACAAGATCTGCACACAGGAGGCCTTGGCTGGTGCTCAGGCCTTCAACCAACAGGCCTTGGACCGCATTAGTGAGATCATTGAGCAATACCAACTTCCAGCACACACGGTGGGTTTTGGTATCAAAGGCTGCATCACTTGGTCGACGACGCCACTGCGCAATTATCGCGATTACAAAGCCACAGACTTTGCTATCGCCGAACTCTCTTGGCTATGGTCGATCAACCGCGGAATCATCACACCTCCGGGCTTAGATGAGCAGTGGTTAATCTCCCTGGCTCATGGACAAAGAGAGATTGACATCCTCGTCGAGGATTTCCACGAGTTCGCTAAAGCGCTTCGGGCATAGTTACGGACTCTTCAATGGTGACAATTAATACTGTGGCCTTGGTCGCGATTTTTATCATCCTTATCGTCTCCTTGATAATGAGTAGCGCTTTTTTCATTCTGAATGGACAGCTTGAGAATCAAAACGAGCGGCTAAAACGTTTATTGGAAAAGAATAAGATCGAGATTTAGTTTATCTGTACTCTCTCCGCTTTCATTCAAGCACCTGGAGTAGCCTCCGAATGGCACTTACCATCTGATCAAGAGGCATAGTGGGCAATCCAGGGAAATCCTGCACCTGCTCATCCATAAGAGGAACATGTATGAAACCGCTACGCACATCTGTACCTCTTAACTTGTCTTGAACAACATAGAAGATATGGTTACACAAGAAGGCACCTGCACTTAGTGAGACTGCTGCAGGTACACCAGAGGCTCTAATTGCATCGACACACTCTTTAATAGGCAAAGTGCTTTCATAAGCAATAGGTCCTCCGACAATAATTGGTAAGTCGCTGCGAAGTATTCCTTCATTATCTGCAAGATGGGAGTCATCTAGGTTAATTGCTATACGTTCAGGAGTTATCTGTGTGCGCCCTTCTGCCTGACCCAAAGAGATAACAACATCTGGTTTGTGTTCCTCGATTAAAGCTAGAAGCACGGCTGCAGATCGAGTGTATGCCACAGGCAAGATAGCGGTAACAATATTCTCGCCATGTATTTGCTTAACAATCTCTCCTGATGGGTTAAGCCTTGCCTTGCCAAAGGGTTCAAAGCCTGTCAGTAGCACCTTGACCATAGCCAAATCCTACGGGCAGAAGAAAAGCCCC
>SYEK01000033.1 GCA_005800815.1 Actinomycetota bacterium | reverse complement strand
GAAACTCAAGTGCGACCTCTAGTGGTGCTCCATAAATACTCTCCTGCGAGAGCTCGCCCTGCACCAATCGAACGGCGCGCCCATCCTTCACATCAACTGCAGGCAGTAGCTCCAAAGCCTTCATAGAGAACGGCTCCAATTCTTGATGAGGGCAAGACCTGCATCACCTGATTTTTCTGGATGGAATTGCGTTGCACTCATATAGCCATCTTCTACGGCTGATATAAACCTCTCACCATATGTGCTCCATGTCTGCATCTGCCCAGGACCATCCTTCGCTGCATAGGAGTGCACGAAATAAAATGATGCATCCTCCACTCCAGCAAAGAGTTGGGAATTATCTGGAGTATCCACTGTGTTCCATCCCATGTGAGGCAGAATCTCTGCCGAAAGTTTGGATACGACCCCTGGCCAAATTCCAACGCCGCAATGCGCTTGGCCCTGTGAGTTTTCATCTCCCAATGAGAATAGGATCTGCATACCGATACAGATTCCAATAGTTGGGCGCTCTGCACTGAGGCGCATCCTGATGATATTGGCACCATCGATCGCATCTAAGCCCCTCATACAGGCAGCAAATGCACCAACACCCGGTACGACTAATCCATCAGCTTCGAGGGCGACCTTCGTATCTGAAGTGAGAACTACATCAAAACCACTTGTTGCAAATGCACGTTGCGCCGATCGTAGATTGCCAGAACCATAGTCAAGAATTGCGATCAAAGAGAGCCCTTAGTCGATGGAATACCCGCTACTCGGCCATCGCGTGAGACAGCATCACGCAGTGCACGAGCTACCGCTTTGAACTGGGCCTCGAAAACATGGTGGGCATTGCGTCCTTCTAATACACGGATGTGCAGAGCTATGTGGGCCTCAGCAACGATTGATTCCCAAATGTGCTTACCCATGGTCGTATCAAAACTTCCGATCAGTTCAACAATCTCGGGCTGGCGATGCACAAGATAAGGACGCCCAGATAGGTCAACGGCTGCCTGAACAAGGACCTCATCGAGTGGGACCATTGAATCACCAAATCGACGGATTCCAACCTTGTCCCCTAGTGCCTGGCGTAAAGCCTGTCCAAATGCAAGCGATGTATCTTCAACGCTATGGTGCGAGTCCACATCGATATCTCCGCTTGTCTTCACAGTCAAGTCAAAGCCCGAGTGCTTACCAAGTTGGGACATCATGTGATCGAAGAACGGAACACCTGTCGAGACATCGATGACACCTTGGCCATCTAGGTTGAGTTCGACTAGGACATGTGACTCTTTGGTCTTTCGTTCGATTCGCGCAGTTCTCATGGCTCTCTCTCTCTCTTTCTTTCTACAGAACTTCTTTTAGGGCTTTTATGAACGCTTTATTCTCTGCCTCATTGCCGATACTCACACGAAGATAAGAGGATAATCCCACATCTCGAATCAGAACTCCCTTTTCTAGCAGAGCCCTCCACAACTGTGGAGCAGTCTTGCTAAAGCCGGTGAAGAGGATGAAATTAGCCCCACTCGGGCGAGTAGTCAGACCCAAAGCCTTGAGCTGGCTCACTAACCCTTCACGTGCAGTAATGAGGGTTTCGACGTTACCCAAAAGCTCTTCACGATAATCGAGGGCAACGCGTGCGACCGCTTGTGTTATCGAACTCAAGTGATAAGGCAATCTAACGAGCATCATGGCATCGACCACGCGTGGATCAGCCACGAGATAGCCCAGTCGAGCTCCAGCAAAGGCGAATGCCTTACTCATGGTTCGGATAATCACGACATGAGGGTGTGCGCCGATGAGAGTCACGGCAGATCTCTCTGATGAGAACTCAGCATATGCCTCATCAACTATCAGTAACCCACCATGTCCTGCAACCACGATTGCGAGCTGACTAATCTCTTCGATTGAGATCGCATCACCTGTTGGATTGTTGGGTGTCGTTAGAAAAGTCAATGTTGGTTTATGTTGAATAATCTGTGATTTAGCCATATCAAAGTTAAATGTGAGATCCAGGTTACGACTACCATCAATCCAAGCCGTACCTGCTACCTTAGCAATGAGAGGATGCATCGAATACGAGGGCGTGAAACCAATCGCGCTGGCCCCACCAAAGGCAAGAAAAAGAGATTGGATGATCTCATTACTCCCATTGGCAGCCCAAATATTGGAGTCTGTAATTTGTATGCTACTTACATCATTGATGTATGAAGACAAAGCGATGCGCAGATGTGTTGCATCTCGATCTGGATAGCGATTGAGTGTCATTGCGACCTTCTCCACTGCTTGCGCGATTGCCGATTGTAAATCTGGTGATGGGGGATATGGATTCTCATTCGTATTCATCGCTGCATCTGCGGGTACTTGAGGTGCGCCATAAGGAGATAGAGGAGTTAAATCAGCTCGCAATGGAAGCCATGTTGGCCAGCTCATCATGAACTCTCCAGTCGCGCCGACATTGCCTCACCATGGGCGGGTAAATCCTCTGCATTAGCCAAAGTGATCACAGTGGGGACCGTGTCAAGGAAGGAGGACTTGTTGTACTCAATGAAGTGCAATCCTCGAAGAAAACTCTGTACGGACAGCCCACTTGAGTGACAGGCACACCCTCCAGTAGGAAGAACATGGTTAGAACCTGCCGAATAATCACCGAGTGATACCGGTGAATAGCGTCCAATGAAGACAGCGCCAGCGTTTCGAATTTTCTCTGAATCACTCCGAGCATTGATGGTGTGAATCTCAAGGTGCTCGGCGGCATACGCGTTGACAACATCTAGGCCCTGCTCGATGGAGTCAACGAGCACAATCGCAGATTGTCGGCCTGATAAAGCCTCACGAATTCGCTCTGCGTGCTTGGTTGTGGCAATACGCCGTTTCAACTCCTCCAGTACTGCATCAGCCAAATCCAGGCTATCGGTCACTAAGACCGCGGCGGCAATCACATCATGCTCGGCCTGACTGATTAAGTCAGCGGCAACATCGCCTGGAATTGCGCTCTTATCGGCCAAGATGGCAATCTCAGTCGGTCCTGCCTCTGAATCAATCCCGATAACACCGCGCAGAGCACGTTTGGCCGCGGCAACGTAGATGTTGCCCGGACCTGTAACTAGGTCACATTTTTGAGATAAGCCCTCCATGCCATAGGCAAAGAGTGCAATCGCTTGGGCTCCCCCGATGGCATAGACCTCGGTTATGCCAAGGAGTGCACACGTTGCCAAGATCGTCGGATGAGGCAGTCCACCAAATTCTCTCTGTGGTGGAGATGCAACGGCAATAGATTCAACCTGCGCGATCTGAGCTGGAATCACATTCATCATAACGCTGCTGGGATACACGGCCCGGCCACCGGGTACATATAACCCAACACGATCCACTGGAATCCATTTTTCAGTCACCACCCCACCATCAACAACTACGGTCTTAGTGTGTGTGCGAACTTGGTCGTGATGTACTTTTCTAATTCGAGAGATCGAGAGCTCTAGAGCTGTGCGTACTTGGGCATCAAGTTGATCAAGGGCCGACGTGAGCGCACTAGGTGCAACACGAATACTCGGCGGTCTGACTCCATCAAACTCTTGGGCCAGGTCAAATAAATCAGATTCAGTCCCATCGTGCACTCGCTTCAAAATCGGCTCAACGACACCCATCGCGGCCTCGATATCGAGAGCTGCCCGAGGAAGCTCTCGTTGGTAGGCCGCTTTACTCAAAGCCCTACCGCGCAGATCTAACAAGCGAATCATGGGACAAAGTGTAACGGGCGATACAGAAGGGCTGGCGCTGGATTAACTTATGGGACTAGACCAGGCAGTTTGGACCCAAGATTGATTTCAAATCTGCGCTCAAACTCGGTGATGCACTTATGAGGGCATCGATCTTCATGAATGTACTGCTGCCATTATCGCGAAGCTGTAGATGAACCTCACGCTTGCCAGGATGTGAGCGCAAGATCTCCTTGATGCGCTCCACAATAGGAGGCGTGCACTGTGAGATGGGAAGAGAGATGACGAGAGGGCCTCTTGGCCCCATAGAGATATCAGGCATCGACATCTCTAGCGCTGTGAAACGTAGAGCATCATCCCGCCGATCCACGCGACCACGGACAGTAACGATTCGATCTTCAGTCAGAGTCATCGCATATTGATTATAGGTATTGGCGAAGAAAAGAACTTCCAATGAACCCTCAAGATCTTCAACTGTAACAACGGCCCACGAAGCCCCTGCACGCGAGACTTTACGAGTGATACCTGTGATGAGTCCCCCGATAGTGACGATTGCCTCACTTTGAGCACCATCACCAACGAGTTCACTTATGCTCATATCAGTATTGGCGCGCAAAATATGCTCAACACCAAGAAGTGGATGATCAGATACATAAAGCCCTAACATCTCTCGCTCATAACTAAGAAGCATCGCCTTATCCCACTCGCCTTTTGGAATCTCTAAATCCAGAGCCGCTACCTGACTGATGGATTGCTCCCCAAATAAATCAAATTGGCCAATCGCTTCTGCTCGCTTTGTTTCAATGACGGAGTCAATCGCTTCGAGATAAATGGCCATGAGACCTTTTCTTGTGACACCCATCGACCCAAAAGCGCCTGCCTTAATAAGAGATTCGATTGTCTTCTTATTACAGACTTGAGCATCGACCTTCCCTAAAAAATCACCAAATGATGTAAATCTGCCCTTGGATTGACGGGCAAGTTTGATCGATTCAACGACCCCCTCACCAACGTTACGAATAGCAACTAGGCCAAAACGAATATCTTTTCCGCGCGGGGTGTACTCGGCATCGGATTCATTAATATCTGGCTCAAGAACTTTTATTCCCATCCGGCGGCACTCACTCAGATACAACGCCGATTTGTCCTTATCATCACGAACACTTGTTAGAAGTGCGGCCATGTATTCAGTTGGATAGTTTGCCTTAAGATGTGCTGTCCAATATGAGACAACTCCATAACCAGCTGAGTGAGCTCGGTTGAAAGCGTAATCAGAGAATGGGATCAAAACATCCCATAGGCGTTTGATCGCCATTGTCGAATACCCATTTTCTTTCATCCCTGCCTCAAAGGGTCCGTACTCTTTATCCAGGATCTTCTTATCCTTTTTACCCATGGCCTTGCGAAGAAGATCTGCGCGGCCGAGTGAAAAGCCAGCGACTTTTTGCGCTATCGCCATAACTTGCTCCTGGTAGACGATAAGGCCATAGGTATCATCGAGAATCTCTCTTAGTGCATCGATGAGTTCGGGATGGATCGCCTCAACTGGTTTGCGCTTGTTCTTGCGATCGGCATAGTTATTGTGTGCATTCTCACCCATAGGCCCCGGACGATAGAGTGCAATCACAGCTGAGATATCGGCGAAGGAATCGGGTGACATCGCACGAAGTAGTGCACGCATAGGGCCACCATCTAGTTGAAAAACACCCAAAGTGTCTCCACGAGATAGGAGTTCATATGTCTTCTTATCATCGAGAGTCAAATCCTCCAACACGACCAACTTGTTTTGATTTGATTTGATATTCCCGAGTGCATCATCTAGCACTGAGAGATTTCGAAGGCCCAGAAAATCCATCTTGAGAAGACCTATAGCCTCACAGGCCCCCATATCGAACTGGGTGATGATCGCCCCATCTGCCTCACGGCGATGAATTGGGATTACATCCAATAAGGGTTCACGCGAGAGAATCACTCCTGCGGCATGGACTCCCCACTGGCGCTTTAATCCCTCAAGGCCACGAGCAGTATCGACTACTCGTTGCGAATCAGGATCCGACTCATAGAGTGTTCGGAACTCACCTGCCTCCCCATATCGTTCATTCTTTGGGTTGAATATCCCGTTCAGGGAAATATCTTTACCCATGACCGATGGTGGTAACGCCTTAGTGAGTTTTTCACCGATGACATATGGATACCCCAGAACACGTGTCGAATCTCTGATTGCCTGCTTGGACTTGATTGTTCCGTAAGTAATAATCTGCGCAACACGGTCCTCACCATACCTACTTGTTGCATATCGAATCATTTCTCCACGTCTGCGTTCATCAAAATCCAAATCGATATCAGGCATCGAGATACGTTCTGGATTGAGGAAGCGCTCAAACAAAAGTCCATGCTCAAGAGGATCTAAACCTGTGATACCAAGTGCATATGCCACTAAAGAGCCGGGGGCCGAACCACGGCCCGGTCCCACACGGATTCCTACCTGCTTTGCATGAGCGACCAAGTCGGCGACAACTAGAAAGTAGCCAGGAAAACCCATCGCCTTCATCACGCCTAACTCATAAGCAAGGCGTTCATTGTGCTGGGAGGTCAGGCGAAGGCCCATCCGTGCGATTAATCCACGTTCGGCCTCCTTTTTGAGCCAAGAGTCCTCACTCTCTCCATCTGGCACTTCAAACTTAGGCAATAGATTCTCACCCTCACGCAGTGTGACGTTGCAGCGCTCAGCTATCAATAAGGTGTTATCACAGCTTTGTGGGATCTCTTTGAAGAGCTCTCGCATCGCAGCTGGACTCTTCACAAAAAAACTATCGTTATCAAATTTGAATCTCTTGGGGTCTGCAAGTGTTGATCCAGATTGGACACAGAGCAATGCCTCATGGGCAGGGGCATCTGATTGCAACGTATAATGCAGGTCATTCGTTGCAAGAAGGGGTAGGCCAAGTGCTTTACTCAGTTTGAGCAGGTCGGCTCTGACTCGAGACTCAACCTCGATGCCATGATCCATGATCTCCACATAAAAATTTTCGACACCGAAGATATCTCGAAAATCACTGGCCGCCTTGAGTGCACCGTTGTAATCATCCATACGGAGTCGGGTTTGCACTTCTCCTGCCGGGCATCCTGTTGTTGCGATAAGACCCTGTGAATACTGCGAAAGGATCTCACGGTCCATACGTGGCTTGTAGTAATAGCCCTCGAGGGAGGCTAAGGATGAGAGTCGAAAGAGATTACCTAAGCCGAGATTGTCCTTGGCCAGAATCGTCATGTGCGTATAGGCCCCACCACCTGATACGTCATCCTCCCCGCCTTGGGCCCATTGAATTCGCTTCTTATCAAAGCGAGATTCTGGTGCGACATAGGCCTCAATACCGATAATTGGCTTCACGCCTGCCTTCTTTGCGCCTTTGTAAAAATCAAAGGCTCCGAATACATTCCCATGATCAGTCATCGCGATTGCAGGCATCTCCTGGCGCACAACCTCGTTCATGAGCTCTTCAACGCGGGCAGCGCCATCGAGCATGGAGTACTCGGTGTGTACGTGTAGATGAACGAAGTTATCAGAACCCATATTTAATCTAAGGCTATTGCTTACGGCAGGACCGCATCAGATAGCAACGCCACAGAGGCCTGCAAATCTGCTGGATAGGGGGCAGAAAACCTCATGGCAGCTCCATGAATGGGATGTTTGAATCGAAGCTCCTTTGCATGTAGCCACGGGCGCGCCATGGCCAAACTCTTCGCAAGAACCGGATCTGCGCCATAAGTGATATCCCCGACCAATGGATGCTTCAGAGCTGAGAAATGAACACGAATTTGATGAGTACGCCCCGTCTCTAGTTCGACTTGAACGAGGGATACCCCTCGGTAAAACTCAAGCACCTCGTAGTGCGTGATCGACTCTTTGCCCGTCCCCACGACTGCAAAACGATGGTCCTCTTTGGGATGACGATCAATAGGAGCATCAATCGTGCCTATTGGTGGATCCATGTGCCCTTGGACGAGTGCGTGATAGATCTTTTCAACTGTGCGAATCCGGAAGGCATCCTTCATCACGGTATATGCACGATCGCTCTTTGCAACAATCATCAACCCACTTGTCCCCACATCCAAACGATGCACGATGCCAGCGCGCTCGGCGGCACCACTAGTCGAAATAATGAATCCAGCGGCGCTGAGTGCACCAACGACCGTTGCTCCAGTCCAACCAGGACTTGGATGAGCTGCAACACCAACTGGTTTGTTGATGACGAGGATATCCTCATCTTCATGAACGATCTCCAGATTCTCAATTGGGGTGAGCGGGATGGCAATGGCATTGATCGGGGCTGGTAAGAGAACTTCGATAAGCTGCCCTGCACTTACGCGTTCGGATTTGAGCATTATGCGCCGCGAGGTTGTGATCTCTCCATCCTCTAGAAGTTTGACCACCGCAGTGCGCGATAGCCCTAATACACGGGTCAGTGCACTATCAATTCGCTCTCCAGCAACTCCCTCAGGTACCGCCAATGTCCGCAGTTCTCGATTACTCATGAGATCACATTCGTCTTTGAGATCGGGGGGATATTACGTATCGTCAAAATCATAGACAGGGCCGCAGCACAAACAATGGCACAGTCGGCGATGTTAAAGACGGGCCAGCGCGGAAGCTGCATCCAGTCAATGACATGCCCGCGTAGAAAACCAGGCTCTCGGAATATACGATCCATGAGATTGCCCAACACCCCACCCATCACAAGTCCTAAGACGACCGACCAGCCTTTTGATGATATCTGTGGAGCAAAATAGACAATCACGACTAACACGGCGATTCCAAATATAGATAGAAAAAGCGTTGCATTCGTTGCCAATGAGAATGCCGCTCCGGGATTTCGCACGAAGGTCAATTGGAAAAAACTTCCAAGGATCTTCAAGGGTTCACGGTTAGCCAGTTGATTTACTGCCCAGGCCTTAGTTGCTAAATCGAGGATCCAGATGAACCAGGCAACACCTAAGAGTGTTCGCCACCTTTGCACTGTTAGCGCCGTTCTTCCTTCTGCTTACAAAGCATGCACAGAGTCGCACGCGGAAAGACCTGCAGGCGAGCCTTTCCAATTGCGTTACCACACTCCTCACATGAGCCGTAGCGCTTTGAGTCGATTCGATCCAGGGCACGCTCTGTTTGTAAGACCATATCGCGTGCATTAATCACAAGAGACATCTCATGTTCGCGCTCAAAGGTCTTCGTGCCTGCATCGGCCTGATCATCTCCGGCTCCTTCACCCGACTCTTGGATGAGTGAATCCATCTCGAGCTCGACGACAATGAGTTCACGGCGTAGGCGCTCTAACTCTTTAGCGATGTCCGCACGGATTATTTTCAACTCTGCAACCGTCCATGGAGTCTCTGAATCACTCACAACGATAGGTGTCGGCGCACTTTTGATCGGTTTCAAGGCCGGTACTTTCTTGCCACTTTTGATAGGGCGAGGTGGGGGTGGCATGACGAGGCGGCGCTCTTCTATGACTGGAGCAAAAACCGGTGCACTCACGGTAGAGACCGAGACTGTTTGGGACTTCTCATCTACGGTTAAGGTCGTCTTGCTCGTAGATGCCTTACCGCCGGCCTTCTTGACTGGTATGGATTTTACTGCGCTTTTTTTAGCTACGCTTTTTTTGGCTACGCTTTTTTTGGCTACGCTTTTTTTGGCTACGCTTTTTTTGACCGCTGGCCTCTTGGCTACCGGTTTTTTTGAGCCCACTTTTTTGAAGGCCTTCCCAACCTTTTTGATGATCCCTCTTTTGGCAGGCCGTTTCTTTGCAGCCTTTTTTAGAGCCGATTTCTTTGCTGGCTTCTTAGGCATGACGCGAACCCTAATCCGATTGCCCCGTCTATACCAACTGCGCCACGAGGATTTTGGCGCCACCTATGGCCTAGACTTAGCCTTGCTAACTTACAACGGGCGCTGACGGGGACATCACCTCACGAGCCCGCTGGAAGAAGTGAGTTTACGCTCATCTAGAACCGGCCAAGTTAGCACTTCAAGCGGCGCGAGAAAAAGCGCAAGGCGGGTGGTACCGCGAGCTCTGCACAGGCAGAGATCGTCCCTCCAAAGAGTTGAGTCTATTTGGGGGTTTCGCTTCTGATGCCATTTCGTGCCATCTCTGCAGCGGTGGACTTGCCTGCACTCGAACACGGGATCTTAAAATTCTGGCGCGAGAACGATATTTTTCACAGTTCAGTTCAAGCGCGCTCTGGCTTAGCTCCATGGAGTTTCTATGAAGGACCTCCCACTGCCAATGGTATGCCTGGCACACATCACATTGAGGCACGTGTTTTCAAAGATATCTTTCCACGCTTTCAGACGATGAAGGGCCGATTCGTCACTCGCAAAGCTGGATGGGACTGCCACGGATTGCCCGTTGAGATCGCAGTTGAGAAGGAGCTGGGCTTTAACGGCAAAGGCGATATTGAAGGATTTGGTGTGGCGGCATTCAATGAAAAGTGCCGAGAGTCTGTGC
Source organism: Actinomycetota bacterium (assembly GCA_005800815.1). Classification (GTDB taxonomy): domain Bacteria; phylum Actinomycetota; class Actinomycetes; order Nanopelagicales; family Nanopelagicaceae; genus Planktophila. The sequence goes on along the minus strand of SYEK01000033.1, from coordinate 779 downwards.
AACGACATGTCAGCGCTTTCAGCGATATGACCGACCGTATGGGGTTCTGGGTAGATTTCAATCAGGCTTACTGGACTATGTCCCCTGAATACATTGAGAGCGTATGGTGGTCACTCAAGGAGATCTGGAAAAAAGGGCTTCTCGTCCAAGACCACCGTGTTGCTCCTTACTGTCCGCGATGCGGAACTGGCTTGTCAGATCATGAGCTGGCCCAAGGCTATGAGAGCGTTGTCGATCCCTCCGTATATGTCCGATTCCCAGTCACATCGGGTGAATTAGCCGCTCTCAAAGCCTCACTTCTTGTCTGGACAACGACTCCCTGGACTCTAGTCGCTAATACTGCAATTGCCGTGCACCCCGATGTGCAGTACGTCGTGGTTGAATCAACGGTCGATGGCTCCAGTGAGGTACTCATCGTTGCCGAAGCGCTTCTAGAGAGCGTCAAGGGTGATAAAAGGATCCTCAAAAAAATACTGGGAAGAGATTTAGAACGTATTACATACGCTCGCCCCTTTGATTACGTTGAGATTCCAGATGCTCATTACGTCGTACTGGCAACCTATGTCACCACAGAGGATGGGACGGGATTGGTCCATCAATCCCCGGCCTTTGGTGCCGATGATCTAGCCGTCTGTAAGGTCTACGGCCTGCCTGTTGTAAATCCCATCGCACCCGATGGAGTCTTCCTTCCCGAACTACCAGTTGTTGGTGGTAGTTTCTTCAAAGATGCCGATAAGGCTCTGGTAAAAGAGTTAGCCAAGAGTGGTGCTCTGTATAAG
>SYEK01000032.1 GCA_005800815.1 Actinomycetota bacterium | reverse complement strand
TTCACCTTAAAGCGCATCACTGAAAACTATGAGCAGTACTACGACATTCACTATCCAGGTGAGGAGCGTCAATCGGCCCGTCCACAGTTCACATCCCCTGTCTATCAGTGGCATCGCGCTAACGGCGCAGTCTTTGGTGAAAAATCCTCATGGGAGCGGGTCAACTATTACTCGACCAATGTCGGTGATCAGGCGCTGCGCCCCAAGGATTGGCTTGGAAAACACTGGTCATCGGCGGTGCAGGTCGAGCACCATGCAACCCGCACTGCAGCCGGGCTATTTGATGAGTCATCCTTTGCCAAGGCGCGCATCAGCGGTAAAGGAGCTGCCCAGTTTCTTAACTATGTCTGCGCCAACAACGTCGTTAAGGGAGTGGGCAGAACGACATACACGCAGGCACTCAATAGCAAAGCCGGTATTGAATCCGACTACACCCTCACCCAGATCAGCGATGATGAGTTCATGATCGTCACCGGAACTGCATTCTCAACCCATGACTTGGGTTGGTTAGAGAAGATCAGACGCGAGTTCAACTTTGATGGTGTTGAGATCACAAACATCACAAAAGAGCTCACCTGTTTTGCCATCATGGGCCCCACATCACGATCGATACTGCAATCATTGACCGAGACAGATCTGAGCAACAGCGCTTTCCCATTCATGTCATCGAAAGAGTTGATGCTTGCTGAAATCGCGGTCCGCGCAACACGCATCACATATGTCGGTGAACTTGGCTGGGAGATCTATGCACCGGTGCGTGATGGACTTTCGCTTTGGGAGAAGATCATGGAGGCAGGAAAAGATGTTGGCCTTATCCCCTGTGGCTATCGGGCAATTGAATCTCTGCGTCTTGAAAAGGGCTATCGCGCCTGGGCCGGTGAGATTAATAGTGAGACCAACCCTTATGAGGCCGGTCTTGGCTTTGCAGTCTCATTGAAGAAAGATAGTTTTCACGGCAAGGCCGCGGCGATTCTGGCCAAGGCCAATCAGATCCGAAAGCTCGTTGCAATCACCTTTGATGACATTACGACAGTTGCATTTGGATCAGAGCCGGTGCGTATCGGTGAGAAGATCGTGGGCCGCATCAAATCCGGCGGCCAGGGCTACAGCATCAATAAGGCGATCGCTTACGCCTATCTTCCTATCGAATACAGCCAGCCCGGCACACCTATCGATGTTGAGCTCTTTGGCAGCTGGCGCAGAGGAAGTATCTGCACGGAGCCCCTATTTGATCCCAAGAACGAGCGAATTCACGCCTAATCTCAGTATGCAAGATGGGCACAAATACTTTCCCCCACAGGCCTGTGTGCACTTAAAGCGCACCTGACCTGCTCTTTCTCACCCCCCACCGCTCTCACCCGCGATTTATCCACACCTCATCCACGGCCAGATACACAGAAAAAACCCCTTGTCCACGGCTTTATCCACAGATTATCCCCATCACCCCAAGAGGTTTTTCCCGTGCACGAGTAACTCAGACCTAAGTTAAGCCCAGGCAATCATCGTTGTCAGTGGCAGGTGGGAGGTTATACGCGTGAGCATCGCCGAACTTCCCAACAATCGATCATCCAGGGATCTCTCACTCTCATCGATTGGCAACGAGTTCGAGCGCACACCACCACAGGATTTGATCGCAGAGCAGTCAGTCCTTGGCGGAATGTTGTTATCAAAGGATGCAATCGCCGATGTCATCGAGATTATCCGTGAGCGAGATTTCTATCGACCAGCGCACGAGTTAATTTACGACGCAGTTTTAGATTTGTATAGTCGAGGCGAGCCGGCCGATGCAGTGACCGTATCTGCAGAGCTGACAAAGCGTGGAGATATCGCACGTGCAGGTGGTGCTCCATATCTACACACTCTTATCTCATCTGTACCAACTGCTGCAAATGCGGGCTATTACGCAAAGATCGTGCGCGAGCATGCGATCATGCGCCGTCTAGTTGAGGCCGGTACAAAGATTGTGCAACTGGGTTACACATCTGAGGGTGAGGTCGATGAGATGGTTGATAAGGCCCAGGCCGAGGTCTATGCAGTCACTGAGCGGCGCACATCTGAGGACTACATCCAACTCTCCACTTTGCTGCCACAGGCCTTGGATGAGATTGATGCAATCGCAAAAGGAATTGGTGTTGAGGGCGTAAGAAGTGGATTCAAAGATCTTGATGCACTCACTCATGGCTTCCACCCCGGCAACATGATCGTTCTGGCAGCACGCCCTGCTATGGGTAAGTCCACACTTGGCTTAGATATCGCACGCCATGCCTCTATTCACAATGGTTTGACCTCGGTTATCTTCTCACTGGAAATGTCGAAGTCTGAGATCACTATGCGCATGTTGGCCTCTGAGGCCCGTGTCGGGCTTAACAATATCCGCGCAGGAACACTCTCTGATGATGAGTGGTCCCGTCTTGCCCGCCGGATGGGTGAGATCTCAGAGGCACCGATGTTCATCGATGACTCACCTAACCTGTCCATGATGGAGATCCGCGCAAAGGCACGCCGGCTCAAGCAGCGCCACAATCTGAAGATCATCGTCATCGACTACTTGCAGTTGATGTCATCGGGCAAGAAAGTTGAGAATCGTCAGCAGGAGGTCTCTGACTTCTCGCGCCAATTAAAGTTGATGGCCAAAGAGTTGAATATCCCAGTGATCGCCATCTCACAGCTGAACCGCTCACCTGAACAGCGCAGTGATAAGAAGCCGATGTTATCTGACCTACGTGAATCTGGTTCTATCGAGCAAGATGCCGACGTTGTTATCTTGCTCCATCGCGATGATATGTATGATCAACAGAACCGCTCAGGTGAGGCCGATCTCATCGTGGCCAAGCATCGTAATGGTCCGACACGGACGATCACTATCTCTGCGCAACTGCACTATGCACGCTTTGTTGATATGCCACAGAGTCTAGGATCAGGCACTGACTGGACACAGCAACGAGAAAAAAGCGCAGATGAGAGTAGTTTTGGTAGTGAGTAGGTAAGAGTTAGCCTCTATATTTTATAGGCAGCGGTTCTGGCCCGATCGGCACAGATGATTCCAATGATCACAGTTACACCACCGACTAATTGGATCAAGCTCCACTCCTCAAATAGCCATATCCAGGCAAAGACACCTGCAAGTACCGGCTCTGCCATCCCCATGACACTACTTGTCGATGCAGAGAGAAGTTTGATTCCATTTACAACGAGAAGATAGGGCGCAATCGTGCCCAGGAGGATAATCCATAGGATTAAAACCCAGCCTGGCAGGCTGTACTGCGCAAATCGACCCTGCAGATCGATCGACTGGGTAAATATCTGTGTTGGATAACTCCATATCGGCATAGCGATCAAGAGCCCAAGAGAGGCGACACCAAAGCCAATGACCGAGAGTGATTGCACATCGCGGGTGCCTGTGAGTTTTTCACCAAGCAAAAAGTAGATAGCCAGGGCGATCGCACAGATGAGCGCTGCGATGACCCCGATGGGATCCAAGGTCTGGCCCTTCCAGACCTGGGCGATCAATAAGAGCCCGCTAAATGCCAGCGCAATCGCTACCCACATCAGCGCCGGGACGTAGCGCTTGATGACATAGCGCAGCCAGAGCACGATCCAAATGGGCGCGGTGAACTCCATGATCAGCCCGATACTCACATGCATGCGGGTTATCGCAATGAAATAGAGGACTTGAACTGCCAGAAAGCCAACCAGGCCATAGGCGATGAGCCAGGGGAGTTCGGCCTTTGTGATGCGAAGCCTGTGGCGATAGCGCACAAAGACATATGTCCCAAGGATCAAGAAGGCCCCACCACATCGCACCTGTGTCAAGCGCAGGGATGAGAGACCACTGGTCAGCACTAACTTGGCAACGACACCATTGAAGGCAAAACCCACGGCCCCAGAGAGTGCCAAGATCTCACCTTTGTGTTGTGACCACATCAGATGAGTGTAGTGGTATTAAAAAGCGCCCTCTGGAACATCCATGAGTGAGCCATCACTTGCCTCGATGATCGCGCGATCAGATGCGATTTGTGGCAGAAAGTTAGCGACAAAGAACTTTGCCGCTGCGATCTTGCCTGTGTAGAACTCTGAGTCCTTACTACCTGCTACAAGTTTTTCCGCAGCGATATCGGCCTGTCGCAGCAGTAACCATGCAGTGATGATCTCCCCGACTGCCATCAGACAACGTGATGTATGAAGTCCAACATTGTAGATCTTCTTTGAATCCTCTTGTGATTCAATCGCGCGTGTAACAAGGACTCCAATGATTCCATTGAGATTACCAAGTGCGGTAAAGAGCGCGGCTTTCTCGGCAGGGTGTGTCCCACCGGATTCGGCGAACTTTTGAATCTCTTTACCTAGTAAGCCGATCGTACGTCCACCATCTTTGACAATCTTGCGGAAGAAGAAATCCAAGCCTTGGATGGCAGTTGTACCCTCGTACAACGTGTCGATCTTGGCATCGCGTACATACTGCTCTAGAGGCCAATCTTGTGTGAAGCCTGCGCCACCAAAAGTCTGTAGTGACTCTGTACCCAAAAGCGTCCAGGATTTTTCCGATCCATAACCCTTGACCACTGGAAGCAAGAGATCGTTGAGCTTCTCCAAATCCTCTGCGCGCTCGCTATCACCGGCCTGGGTAGCCAGCTCAATTCCATCTTGGATCGATGCCGTATAGAGCACAAGTGCGCGCATGCCTTCGCTATATGATTTTTGAACCATCAGCGATCGGCGCACGTCTGGGTGATGAATGATCGATACACGAGGTGATGCCTTGTCATTCATCACCTTCATATCCCCACCCTGGATACGCTGTTTTGAGTATAAAAGTGCCTGTTGGTAGCCGGCAGAGAGCGTTGCAATCGCCTTTGTACCGACCATCATGCGGGCAAACTCGATGATCTTAAACATCTGGGCGATACCTTGGTGGACATCACCGAGTAGATAACCAACTGCTGGCTCTTTTTCACCGAGGTTGACTTCACACGTTGCAGAGACGTTGAGCCCCATTTTCTGTTCAACACTGGTGACATAGACGCCGTTACGCTTTCCTAACTTACCTGTCTTAAAATCAAACATGAACTTCGGGATTAAAAACAGGGAGAGACCCTTCGTACCCGGTCCGCCGCCCTCGCGGCGTGCAAGAGTGAAGTGAACGATGTTCTCATAGAGATCTGCATCTCCCGAGGTGATGTAACGCTTGGTGCCGGTGATGTGCCAAGTACCATCGCCCTGTTGCACGGCCTTGGTGCGACCTGCTCCAACATCAGAGCCTGCATCGGGCTCGGTCAACTGCATCGTTGCCCCCCAATGCTTATCGACCATTAACTTTGCAATCTCTTTCTGCTCTGGCGTTCCTAGAACATAGGCGACCTGTGCGAAGGCATAGCCAGATGCATAGATATGGACAGCCGGGTTAGAGCCCAAAACCATCTCAGCGATCGCCCAACGGATCGAGGGAGGAACCTTCATCCCACCAAGCTCTACCGGTGCATCTAGTCGCCACCATTCACCCTTGACATAGGAGTCATAGGATTTTTTAAAACTCGCTGGAACAATCACATCCCCGGTTGCCTTGTTGAAATCTGTTCCTACTCGATCACCCTCTACAAAGGACTCGGCCAAATCGTTCTCGCACAAGCGCTTCATCTCCTCCAACATACCCATCGCCGTATCGCGATCGATATCGGAGTAGATGGATGTGCCAAGTACCTTCTCGCGCTCCAGCAGATCAAAGAGGCAGAACTCAATATCGCGCAGGCTGGCTATGTAGTGGCTCATAGGCCAATAATCCTACCCGCCAGTAACTTATGCAAGTTTTAAGAAAGGGCGGTGATTTCACTGCCCCGCATGGCCCAAGGAAGCGGATAGTGTTCTGCGCATGCTCCTGAGTGATGGCGATATCCGCGCCGAGATCGCTGCAGGCCGAGTGGGCTGTGAGCCCTTTACCGAGTCGATGATCCAGCCCTCCTCTATCGATGTGCGCTTGGACAAGTACTTTCGGGTCTTTGAAAACCACAAATACAGCGTCATCGATCCATCACTAGAACAGGTAGAGCTCACCCGTGAGGTGATCGCCGATGCAGATGAGCCATTCATCCTGCACCCAGGTGAGTTTGTCCTAGCTAGCACCTATGAGGTCATCACTCTTCCCGATGACATCGCAGGGCGCCTTGAGGGCAAATCATCACTGGGAAGACTGGGCCTACTTACCCACTCAACTGCCGGCTTTATCGATCCAGGCTTTAGCGGCCACATCACCTTGGAGCTCTCAAACGTTGCGAATCTGCCCGTTAAGTTATTTCCCGGCATGAAGATCGGTCAGTTGTGTCTGATCAAACTCTCATCGGCCGCCGAGCACCCCTACGGCAGTGAAAGGTATGGATCGCGCTACCAGGGCCAGCGTGGACCCACAGCTAGCCGATCATTCTTAAACTTTCATAAATCAAAGATTGATTAGAGGTTATATGAGAGTTGTGAGGTGGCCATGCTTCAACTGACAACGTTAAAACACAAACTTTACGCGATCATCTTTGCCTCATTGCTTGTCCGCGTTATTGGTTTTTTTCTTCTGCCAAACCAATTCAGCCCCCTAGGCCCTGATGAAGGAACCTATGCTGCGGTGGCGGCTTGGACAGAACAAGGCCTGCCCGCAAGGGATTTTCCGTTATACAGTGCCGGTCTATATCTATCGGCTAGAGCCTTTATCTGGCCAGCGACATTATTTAATCAACTAGGCCTTGATCCCCTGCACTCTGTCAGGCTAACCGCAACAATCTATGGCCTATTGAGCCTCTGGCTTGTAGTTTTTATTTTCTTAAAGACGATTGATAGCCGTGCTGGGCTTGCAGAGTATGTGTCGAGAAAGACCTTGCTTGTGCCCACTATTTTCGCAGTCTTTGCCTTTCTTCCCAGCCACTTTATCTGGTCCCTCTTGGGGCTACGTGAGAGCGCGGCAGAGTTCTGGACACTCTCTGCATTTGCCTCTCTTTATTGGATCTTTCACCTTCACAAGAGGCTTTCTTTCAGAGCTATTTTTTTACTAATCGCCTCTATTATCTTCGCCTTTAGTTCAAGACCTCAAGTTGGCTGG
>SYEK01000001.1 GCA_005800815.1 Actinomycetota bacterium | reverse complement strand
GGCCATCAAATCCTGCCCCCGCTACTAGAGGCAAGATTGTGGCCTTATTTTATCCGCAGTGAGTTTGTCACGACAAAGAGGGATGAAAGCGCCATAGCGCCAGCGGCGTACATCGGCGTGAGTAAACCGGCCATAGCTATTGGGATACCGATCACGTTGTAGATCAGCGCCCAACCCATATTCAAGTAAATAATACGCAGGGTCTTCTTTGCCAATTTCAAGGCATCGATGACACTACCCAAGCCTGGATTCATCAAAGTGATATCTGCGCTGGATATGGCCGTATCGGTGCCAGTACCCATAGCCATGGATAGGTGTGCAGCGCTCAGGGCTGCAGCATCATTGATGCCATCACCGATCATCAAAACTGTGCGGCCCTCTGATTTGAACCGCTCCACAATCTCGAGCTTTGTCCCCGGCATGGCGCTAGCAAAAACATTTTCTGCATCTATTCCAACCGTTGCCGCAACCGTTGCCGCAACTTCGGCGCTATCTCCGGTAACAAGCCATGGAGTGATCTGCATCGCGCGTAATGCCCCTACCGTCTGGGCAGCATCACCCTTCAACTCATCACCAACAGCAAACACGGCTAGAGCCACCCCGTCCCACGCCAGAACTGAGAGGGTCAAGCCCGCCTCTTGAGCATGGGTGATCGCTAATTTCAATTCAGGATGAAAGTCAGTGCAGCTGTGTGCAACGGCTGCTGGCGAGCCGATTAATACAACTGGTGATTGCATCCCAAGATCAACTCGCCCAGCAGCTCCTAAACCTGGGGTAATCGAGAACTCTGAAACTTCGTAACTCTTCGCACCCTTACCCAGGCCATAGCGGGTTATTGCTAGGGCGACTGGGTGGGAGTTGTGAGATTCAATCGCTACTGCCGATGAGAGAATCGTTGTTGGATTAATGAGGCTCTCAAATGAGCTGCCAAGAACCGCACCAGCTGCAGTGGAGAGTGTGGCCTGGACAACGTTCATAAGACCCTGAGTCAAGGTGCCAGTCTTATCGAATACAACGGTATCGACCGTGCGGGCAACTTCAAGCACCCTCGGTTCGCGAAGGACTATGCCTCGCCCAGCACCACGTCCCGATGCGACAAGTAGAGCTACCGGCGTTGCTAAACCAAGTGCACATGGACATGCGATGACCAAGACGGTGATCGCTATCGAGATAGATCTAGTCAAGGAGTGATCTGTGAAATACCAGCCAAGGAAGGTGGCAATTGAGATCAGAGTTACTATCGGGACAAAGACTGAGCTAATACGATCGGCAAGGCGTTGTATCGGCGCCTTCGTGCCTTGTGCGCTGATGACCATCGCCGTAATTCGTGAGAGCTCGGTATCACTACCGATTCTTGTTGCACGCACAATCAATCGACCGTTGTGATTGAGAGAGGCTCCAATGACAAGGGATCCTGGGTGAACATCGATCGGTTTTGACTCTCCAGTGAGCATCGAGTTATCGACGGCGCTCTCACCCTTGACGACGATTCCATCTGTTGCAATACGTCCACCTGGCAGTACTTCAAACTCATCACCAATCTCTAGTTGCTCAATCGGCACGATGAGCGGAAATCCGCCACGGACAATAGTGACCTCTTTAGTGCCTAAGGCAAGCAGTGAGGATAAGGCCACTCCTGCTCGTGATTTTGCACGTGTCTCCAAATAGCGCCCGAGGATGACAAAGAATATGACACCTGCAGCGACCTCTGTATACACATCACCCTCACCTGTTGCATTTGCATAGATGGACCATGTGAAGGCTGCGATTGAGCCAAGTGAGATCAGGTTATCCATCGTTGGATGTTTCAAATTACGAAAGGCAGCCCGGTGAATCGGCCAAGCAACGAATGCGACGACTGGCGCACTCAATGCGATGACGAGCCAGGCAGTGGGTGAGTTTAAAGGACGTGAGATCCCGAATGAATCGACTTGGGAGATAATCCACATATCAATGTGATGATGCCAGTCCATGACCATTGAGATCGTCACGGCAGGAACGGCAAAGATAAATGCGAGGAAAAGTGCTCGCGCTGAATTTTTATTGTGCAGTGTTACAGATTGTCCATTGCGCAGTGGCGCAGCCTTATAGCCGGCCTTTTCCACGATTTTTATGAGCTCAGCGGGCAACATATCGGCCGGTGCCAAAATATGAGCAGTCTCGGTCGCAAAGTTGATTGTGGCGCTGACTCCCCCGACTGAGTTCAAGGCCTTCTCAACCGTATTTACACATGATGAGCAGGTCATACCCTCGATTGAGAGCGTGATTGGTTCAAGAACACTGCTCATGGATTCAACTTATCGATGACATCATCATGTAAGAGAGCATTCGTGGAGACACCGCTGCCTGCAAATGGACCAGGCTCACCAACTATGTTCGTAAATCTCCCACCAGCCTCGCGCACGATGATGTCTAGAGCCGCCATGTCCCACAGTGCAAGGCTTGGTTCAATCGCCACATCCACCGCGCCCTCTGCAACCAACATATGTGACCAAAAATCTCCAAGACCTCGCGTGCGCCATGCCTTCGTGAGAAGCTCATTGAAAGGCTCAAGCCTGTCTCCAAAACCGTTGAAATCCGAGTATGCAATCGATGCATCAGAAAGAGAGCCCACCGCCGAGACTGCGAGCTTTCTCACCTCTCCATTGAAACTCACAAAAGCGCCAGCGCAGCAGGAGGCGAACCAGCGACGAGAGAGGGCAGGTGCACTTGCTATACCAACTACCACCTCTTGGACTCCATCATCTGAGACCTCTATCAGTGCGATTAAGCAGGCCCATGTCGGTACACCGCGCATAAAGTTCTTTGTCCCATCGATTGGATCGATGACCCAATAGCGCTTGGCGCCAGAGATATCACTGCCAAATTCCTCACCGAGTAAGCCATCATCAGGGCGATGTGTTGCAAGCATCGCACGAATGGCACTTTCTACCGCACGGTCAGCATCGGTGACAGGGGTGTTATCGGGCTTGGTCGTTACCACTAAATCCATAGATTGATATCGCTCTAATGCGATTGAATCAGCGAGGTCAGCCAAAAGGTGTGCAAGTGCCAAATCATCGCTATAGCGCGCGGGATCCCTTGTCATAGTCGTTCAATCCTAATCCTCTATGCCCTGAACCGCCTCGTCTTTGACACTTAGCAACGAGCGAAGACTCATCAAGCGTGCACTTCGTTCACTGTCAATGACACCATGTGGCGCGGCCCACTCATTGAGTGAACAGGAGCTCTCAGAGTGTGAACAGTTAGAGAGACAGTTTGCCGCTACTAAGGATAGGTCAGTAAAGGCATCGACAATACGAGCTGTATCGATGTGAGATAGTCCAAAGGCGCGTATCCCAGGAGTGTCGATGATCCATCCATCACTATCTGTAAGAGGCAGAGCGATTGCACTCGATGATGTGTGTCGACCACGGCCGGTCGCAGAGTTGACTTCACTAGTCAAGCGTTCGGCCTCGGGTACCAAGGCATTAATCAAAGTTGACTTACCCACACCTGAGTGTCCGACTAATACCGAGATTTTCCCTTCAAGCATCGCATGCAAAGCCTGCACATCCAGTTGCCGTGATTCAGACTTTATTGCGGTATGCAGTATCTCTACATCTAACTTTGCATATTGGGCTAAGAACTCTGGAATCACCCCTAAATCAGTCTTAGTCACCACTAACTTTGGAACGATTCCCTCAGTGAATGCCGAGACTAAGAAGCGATCAATCAGACCTCTTCGTGGCTCAGGATTTGTTGCTGCGACGACGATTACCAGTTGATCAATATTTGCGACGATAGTGCGCTCAACCTGTGCTGCATCATCAACTGTTCTACTCAAGGAGTTACGACGTTCATTTACGGCCACTATCCGCGCCAGGGAGCCTTGCTCTCCAGAGAGATCACCAACAATCGAGACGATGTCACCGACAACAACGGATTTGGGTCCAAGCTCGCGAGCGCGCATCGCCGTGATTACTAATCCATCATCAGTGATACACCTCTGTCGTCCTCGATCGACGGTAGTGACTAGAGCAGTAACTGCATCACTATGGCTTGGACGATCTTTACTCCGAGGACGGGTACTGCGAGCTGGTCTGATGCGTGCATCGGATTCGTCGTATTCGCGCCGGCTCATGATCTGCCCAATCCTTTTCTCATGTAAGAAGGGATCTCCATAGGCCGGGGAAATCTGGAAGGGTCTTGCGAGTTGTGGCGATATTCTCCACTTCAATACCCGGCACCATCAAGCCAATCACAGCCCCAGCAGTTGCTATTCGGTGATCATCATAGGTATGGAAGATCCCAGAGTGTAAGGGTGCAGGGGTAATATGAAGTGAGTCCTTGCGCTCTTCGATATCTCCACCCAAAGCATTTATCTCACGTGTCAAGGCCGCTAAACGATCAGTTTCATGCAGACGCAGGTGCCCTATTCCTCGCAGATGTGATGGGGAATCCGCGAATACGGCAAGTGCAGTGATTGAAGGTGTGAGCTCACCGAGATCATGTAGGTCAATATCGATTCCATGGATGACACCGCTACCACTGAGCGTTAAGCCTTTTGTGTTCATCGAAATCTGAGCACCCATATCTACAAGAATCCTACGGAGTTGATCTCCTGGTTGTGTTGTGCGTGTGGGCCAATCTGCAATCGTGATACCTCCACCGCACAGCATGGCAATGGAGAGAAACGGTGCTGCATTGGAAAGATCTGGTTCTATTACTAATTCACGTCCATGCAGTACCCCTGGTTTTACCCTCCAGGTTTGGGCATCAACATCAAGGGTTACTTCTGCGCCAAAATCTCGAAGCATCGCAACTGTCATATCGATATGTGGCATGGAGGGAAGAGGATCACCCTTATGCGAGACGGTAAGGCCATTCTTAAAGCTGGGAGCAACTAGGAGTAGGGCCGATAAGAATTGACTCGATGCGCTGGCATCGATCGTGATCGCCCCACCAGAGATGGCGCCTTGGCCATGAAGTGTCATAGGCAAGCTATATCGGCCAGCATGCTCGATCGAGATTCCCAGCTCTTCAAGGGCTTTAATTACAGGCCCGAGTGGTCGCTCATACGAGCGAGCATCTCCATCAAAAGTAACCTCACCGTGTGCAAGAGCGGCAAGGGGAGGAAGGAAGCGCATCACAGTGCCAGCATTTCCAACGTCAATTCTTGCTGGACCGCTCATGGCCGCAGGAGTAAGGGTTAACTCATACTCGGGTAATCCATTGATAAATCCATCCTGCTCTAGGATTCCAATTCCAAGGGCTTGTAAACCTTGAACCATGAGCTCACTGTCTCGAGAGACTAAAGGACGCCGCAAAATTGATGGTGAGTCCGCCTGCGCAGCTAAAACCAGGGCACGATTTGTCACTGACTTCGATCCTGGGATGACGACGGATAGATCAACTGGATGTGCGCCGCGAAATATCGCAGGCCAGTGGGCATCGTTTTTTTCCATTGCCTAAGTCTATCCTTTCCACATGTGTGGCCGTTATGCGCAAGCTGCCGATATGAAAGAACTCATGGAGCGCTTTGAGGTGACAGGAAGCTCACCGGCACAACCACTGCCTGTAAATTGGAATATCGCACCAACAAATCCAATCTATATCGTCAGATCTGACTCTGCTGATCCAAGCAAAACTTCTCTGGCCGTTGTCTCATGGGGATTGATTGCACCCTGGCTCAGCGAGCTCAATGAGGCTAAGGCATCCCAATCACGGGCGATAAATGCTCGTAGCGAATCGATTCATGAAAAGCCAACCTTTCGTACTGCATTCAAATCAACCCGGTGCTTGATTCCCGCACAGGGATATTACGAGTGGGCAACGGCTTTGGGAAGGTTTGCACCTAAGCAGCCCTTTTACATTCGCTCTCGAGATGGTGGACAGTTGCCCATTGCAGGTATCTGGAGTAGTTGGCGTGCCCCGAATGGGCTCATCATTGAGAGCGCATCAATTATTACCCAAGAAGCACAGGCAGATTTAGCGGATATACACAATCGCATGCCCGTCTTTATGCCACGCGGACGCTGGGCACAGTGGCTGAGCCCCGAGAATAAGAGGCTTGAGGATCTTCAGACTGCGATGATAGTGGAGTCACCAGCATCAATTGTTATCGCTCACCCAGTCTCTTCGGATGTGAATTCGGTTACCAAAAATTCGCAAGAGTTGACGGCACGTATCGAATTAGGAGAGCCAGAAACACTCTTTTAGCGATAGCCTTTTACCATAATGACATCAACTGATTTAGTCAAGGAGAGCTCAGCGGATCGTGCCATCCGCTTTGAGCGTGATGCCCTTGTCTTTACGAATCAGTTGTATGCCGCGGCTCTTCGCTATACAAAGAATCCACATGATGCAAAAGATTTAGTGCAAGATACTTACTTGAAAGCCTTTGCCTCTTTTCATCAATTTGAACCTGGGACAAATTTGAAGGCCTGGTTGTATCGAGTTCTCACTACAACATTTATCAATACCTATCACAAGGATCAAAGGCGTCCTCAGACATTCGGTGGTGAAATCGAGGATTGGCAGTTGGCCGATGCCGCATCACATTCATCTAATCTTGGAAAATCTGCAGAGGTGGAGGCCCTTGAAAATCTCCCAGATAGCGATATCAAACGTGCCTTGAATGAGATCCCTGAGGAGTTCCGTATCGCGGTCTATTTAGCCGATGTTGAGGGTTTTTCATATAAAGAGATCGCAGATATCACGGCAGTCCCCACGGGAACTGTCATGTCCCGACTTCATAGGGGAAGAAAACAGCTTCGTGAGCGGTTAACTGACTATGCGAAGGATTTGGGCTACTCGCTCAAGCCAAAAGAAGATGCCACATCCGAGTCTGCTCTACAAATTGATGCCAGCAAGGAGGAGACTCCATGAGCCGATACCAAGTTATTCCGTGTAGCCAGATCCTTAACTCTCTCGTGCTTTTGCTTGAAGGACATACTGACTTGCCAATGATTGCAAATATCGAGATTCATATCTCAGGATGCCCAGAGTGCGAGGCTGAACTAGCCCATGAAAGGAGGATGCGTAGTTTGATTCAAGATGTCCTGCGCAAAACATGCTGTGAGGAGGCACCCAGCGAGCTCCATAATTCGATTTATCAGCAGATACATACTCAAGTGGGGGGGGCATTTACAACCGGAGTTACAACTGAGTTCACAATGACTGAGATCTCCATCGAGATAGATGAATTTGGCAATATTGAACATAGGGAGATCACGATTGAACACACTGAAGAGGTTCGTTATCTCAATGACTCTCCAGAGGATGACCAGAAATAGTCCATGAAAGCAGCCGAAGAGATCATTGGTGCAGTTGGTTTTTCTGTCATGACAGTTCGCCCGGGAGATACTTCAGTTGCACTGGGGGTTGGCGATTTGCCCATTGCTGATCAATCACAACTTATCAATCTGATGGAACATGCAGCGGTAATCTCACTTGATGAATATTTAGAACCCGAGGAAACGACTATCCCAATTAGTATTGAGATTATCTCTCTCAGCCCTGGGCAAATCGGTGCAGAACTCCGGGCAACTTCGCGCTGCATTGAAGTTGAAAACCGGGAATTGACCTTTGAATGTGAGATCTATGATGGTGAGCGACAGATCGCAGCAGGGCAAATCAAAAGAGCAGCGGTCGAGCGAGTCTCTTTTCTGGCACGTACCGCCGCTCTTAATCTAATTAAAGAGACCTGAGTCCCTACGAGGCTTTCTTAGTTGCCCAGAAAATCTCAGCAATTTCATCGATTTTTGCGATTAATTTATCTGCAACAGCTACATCTTGAGTTCCCTTTGTGCCTGCAGCACCTGCCAGCTTTGTTGCATCATTAAACAATGAGTGTAGCTGGGGGTATGCCTCAAAGTGTGGGGCCTTGAAGTAATCGGTCCACAAGACCCATAGGTGTTCTTTGACCTGATGTGAGCGCTCTTCCTTGATCGCTACAGAGCGTGAACGGAAATCCGCATCTGGATTAGCTGCATATTTTTCCATGCATGCCTTCACAGAGAGCGCCTCGATCTTTGCCTGAGCTGGATCGTAGACACCGCATGGAAGATCACAGTGCGCATAGACAGTTGTCTTTGGTTCAAACATTTTCTTCTCCTCTATTAAGCAGGTTATTATCTCGGGTTTGAGCAATAGAAATGCCTTGCTCATAGTGACAGACTATCGCCCGTGGGTAAATTTGGCACAGTCAAGGTGACAGGGAGTTCTATGTCCCCCACTTTAAATGATGGTGATTGGCTCATAGTCTCTTGGTTTGATAGCGCTCTGCCAGTCGTAGTCGGTAATCGGCTCTTAGGAAAGATGGTCGTCATTGAGCGTGAGGAGCGTCCCGGGGTATTTCTGGTGAAACGATTGCAAAAGATTCATGCAGGAAAGTTCTGGGTTCAAGGCGATAACAGCGAAAGTAGTGACTCCCGTACTTGGGGCCCCCTCTCTGCAAATGAGATTGTAGGACGAGTCTTATTGAGATATCGAAGGAGTAAAACCGTTAGCGGGTGAATGCCTCGAGCATTAAGGCTTTTTGCTCGTCTTCATGTAAATGATGATTTCCAGTTGCAGGCGATGCCGTTGCACGGCGTGAGATTCGACGCAAAATCCGTGAACCAAAGCCATGCCCTCCATGGCTCTCGGATGTGCGCAAGGCAATATGTGACCACGGACCTTGATTTGCAGGTTCATCTTGTACCCAAAGCAAGTTCGCCTGTGGATGCTTGTTGGCCTCTATCACCATCTCATCAATTGGAAGTGGATAGAGCAGCTCCACACGAATAATCACAGTTGAGCTCTCACCAAGCTTTGTGCGCTCAGCAACGAGATCATGATAGATCTTGCCCGAGCAGAAGATGACCCGTGATGCGTTTTGGAGAGAGTTATCTGGAATTACGGGCTGGAAGTGACCTGATGTGAAATCTGAAAGTGCAGATGCTGCTGCTTTGAGGCGAAGCATTGATTTAGGCGTAAAGACAATCATGGGCCGTCGAACTGGATTCTTCACATGCCAGCGTAGTAAATGAAAATATGAGGCTGGAGATGACGGTTGGGCTACCGTCATATTTTGCTCTGCACACAGTTGTAGATAGCGCTCTATACGTGCAGAGGAATGGTCGGGGCCTTGACCCTCATATCCATGAGGCAGCAAGAGGACTAATGAGGAGCGCTCTCCCCATTTTTGAAGAGCTGAGGAGATGAATTCATCAATCACTGTCTGTGCTCCATTTGCAAAGTCACCAAACTGGCCCTCCCACAAGACCAGTGCATCCTCTCGTTGCACGCTATAACCATACTCAAAGCCCATTGCTGCATACTCACTGAGCAATGAGTCGATGATAAAGAAGTGGTTCTCATCTCTATTAAGGGCGCGAAGGGGTGTCCACTCATTGCCATTTTCTTTGTCAATGATCACAGCATGGCGATTACTGAATGTTCCACGCCTTGCATCTTGTCCGGCCAGACGAACAGATAGATCCTCTTTGAGAAGGGCACCAAAGGCGAGCATCTCACCAGTCGACCAATCGATGGAATTATCATTGAGTGATTCAACCCGCTTTGCTAACTGTGGAAGAAGCTTGGGGTGAACTGTAAAACCTTCAGGGATAGCAGACTGGGTCGCTGCGATTTCATGGGCGAGTGACTCCGAGATTGCAGTGTTAATCTCTTGTGCTGCAGGGGCAACAGGCACCTTGAAGTTTGGATCTGTCTGCGCCTCTAAATTGTTGACCGCTGCATACACGGCCTCCAGTTGGCTTTGATAATCGCGTGCTACCTCCTCAGCCTGTTCGGGGGTGATATCACCACGACCAATGAGGGCCTCAATATATAAAGTACGGGTGGAACGCTTGGCATCTATCAACTTGTACATCATGGGTTGAGTAAAGCTCGGCTCATCTCCCTCGTTGTGCCCACGACGCCGGTAGCAAACCATGTCGATAACGACATCTTTATTGAACTCTTGTCGATACTCAAAGGCTAAATGAGCAACACGCACACAGGCCTCGGGGTCATCGCCATTGACGTGGAAAACAGGAGCCTGAATGATCTTTGCGAAATCAGTTGAATACGTCGATGTCCGCGATGCACTCGGTGATGTCGTAAATCCAACTTGATTATTGACAACGATATGAATCGTTCCACCAGTGCGGTAGCCGACAAGCTGGGACATTTGTAAGACCTCAGCGTTCACACCTTGTCCGGCAAAAGATGCATCGCCATGGAGCAGGACCGGAAGCACTGAGAAGGCGTTCTTGATATTCAACATATCCTGCTTGGCGCGGACAATTCCCTCTAAAACCGGATTGACCGCCTCAAGGTGTGAGGGATTTGCTGCCAGATAGATTTTGGTCGTGGCACCTGCATGAGAGGTGAAAGTCCCCTCAGTACCAAGGTGGTACTTCACATCTCCCGATCCATGAACTTGATTATCGGCGTAATGACCTTGGAACTCCTGAAAAATCTGTCCATGTGATTTACCTGCGATATTTGCTAAGACATTCAGACGCCCACGATGTGGCATACCAATACAGACTTCATCTAATCCTCGATCTGCCGCACTCGATAAAACTGCGTCAAGGAGAGGAATTACCGACTCGCCACCTTCGAGGGAGAAGCGCTTTTGTCCAACAAACTTAGTCTGCAAGAAGCTCTCAAAGGCCTCAGCACTGTTGAGTTTGTGCAGGATTCGCAGGTTCTCCTCTGGCGCAAGTTTTTGTGTGCCGACTTCGATGTGTGTTTGTATCCACTGACGCTCTTGGCGATTTTCGATATACATATACTCAGCACCCACCGTGCGACAGTATGAGTCACGCAGAATCCCTAGAATCTTTCGCAGTGGCATGAAGGCAGCGCCACCAAATCCACCAGTTGCAAACTCTCGGTCCAGATCCCAAAGCGTCAAACCATGTGTAACAACATCTAAATCTGGGTGTGAGCGCTGGCTGTATTCAAGTGGATCGACATCGGCCATTAAGTGACCAAAGGTTCGATAGGCCTGAATCAACTGTTGAACTCGTGCAGTCTTACTAATCTGCTCTTCTTTACCAAACTCAAAATCTATCGCCCAGCGAATCGGCTCATATGGGATCCGAAGTGCTGCGAAGATTTCATCGTAGAAGCCATCTGTGCCTAATAGATAATCATTCATGTGGCGGAGGAATTCACCTGACTGGGCGCCTTGAATGACACGGTGATCATATGTACTTGTCAGGGTGACGACTTTGCTGATGGCCATTCTTGCCAGGCTCTCCTCGCTCGAACCATGAAATTCAGCTGGATAGTCGAGTGCGCCGACACCAAGAATCAGGCCCTGACCCTGCACAAGTCGTGGTACCGAGTGCACAGTGCCGATGGTGCCGGGATTAGTTATTGACATAGTCGTGCCGGCAAAATCATCGACCGTCAAGGACCCACCACGAGCTTTCTTAATAATCCCTTCGTAGGCAACCCAGAACTGTGCAAAATCCATCGACTCACAGCCCTTGACCGAGGGTACGAGTAGTTGACGTGATCCATCACCCTTGACAAGGTCAATCGCAATTCCTAAGTTGATGTGTTCAGGGTGTCCTGCCGCAGGCTTACCATCTAATTCACCAAAGAATGTATTCATTTCAGGCATCGCACGGACAGCTTTGATCATCGCATAAGCAATAATGTGGGTAAATGAAACTTTCCCACCCCGAGCACGCTTCATATGATTATTGATGACAATTCGATTATCAATCATCAATTTCGCTGCCACCGTACGTACTGAAGTTGCAGTCGGGACCGAGAGCGATGCCTCCATGCTTTGAACTACCCGGGCAGATACGCCACGGATCGGTTCAAGAGTTGAGGCACTGGGTGTAATGAGGATCGGGGCAGGTATGACAACTGGATCGGCTGGGGTTGGTTGGCGAGTTGCTGTCTCTGTGAGAATCGGTTGTTGAAATGGTGCAGCAGGTGTAGGAGGCGCAACTGGTGTCGGTGCAGGCATGGAAGTTGCCACAGGGGCAGCTAGTGCAACAGATGTAGATATTTTCTGCGCCTTGGGCACAGGAGGCACACCTTTTGAGACTGATTTTGATAATGCAGAGGAGGGACTCTCCGAAGAGGAGCCTGGCTTATTATTTTTAAAGTACTCCCCCCACGCTGGGTCAACGGATGAGGGGTCTGCTAAATAATGCTCGTACATCTCATCGACGAGCCAATCATTTGCACCAAAATCCTGTGCCGACACTGGCGAACTCCTCACTTGGAGAGAACAGATGACATTCTATCGGCAGTGCCCAGATGCTTGAAACGAGAAACTAGGCGGCATGAGGCGAGATTGGCCACATCCTGCAGGCGAGCTATTGCGGAGTGGCGCGCAGGGTCGCCACCAGAGTTGCCAAGGCCAGTAAAGCCAGTGGAATGGCGATGATCCACAGGCCCTCTTGGACTTGATATGAGACAACTCCGAGTGCAATCAAATTGGCTAACACCGCAGGGGCCCTACCAAAGTATTTACCACGGCGATATGCAATTGCAGCACCGAATAATCCACCACTACCCAAGATGACGAAGAAGAGGACGCCGAGAAAAGTAAGAAAATTGAAGGAATCCGTCTGCAAAGCCAAAACTACTAGCCACACACCAAGAATGGCGATCACAACTGCCTCAACAATCAGTAGGGATGCCACTACTGTGCGGGCCTTGGCCGCCTTGGCAGGATCCTCTGTCATGGAGGAGAGATTAACTCATTTATATGGGCATAACCCACTTTTCTCACACGATGGTATCTATGATTCGCAGACACATTTAGTGGCCCCACCATTTTTCTACGAGCAGTTAAGACGTGAAGTCGCTCTTTCGCTGCGCACAGAGCATAGTTTTAGCCTCGTCAAGATTGTCTTTGACAAAAGACCCAGTGGAATAGAGACCCAACCTATTAGAGCCGAGGATATCCTGCACTTCTCCTGTGAACTTCGCTCCCTAACTAGAGGCTCAGAGTGTATCGGACGCTTAGGTATCAACGAGTGTGTGATTTTGGTGAGTGAGGGAGAAAATGCCGCACAGCGTTTGATATCACGGCTCTACTCCACACCATCACTCTTAGTCAATCACACATTACAAATCTCTCTTTCTATGGTGAGCTCACTTCCTGGTGAGGGTGGATTAGAGATGCTCAACCGATTAGATAGAGCGGCTTTATCCACGCCTTAAAAATCTGCTTAGCCTGACTCTTAGTCACAGACTTAGATATCCCACATGCAGCTAGATATAGATATTACCTTTGGTGCCCTTGCACCTTTTATGAGTGATCCAACAATTGAAGAGATTTGGATTAATGCCCCAGAGCGTATATTTATTGCCCGCTCTGGCAAGAGTGAGTTGACCAATCTTTTGCTCACCTCAGAGGATGTACGCAATATCGTCGAGCGCGCCCTGATGTGGAGCGGTCGCCGCTTGGATCTCTCCCATCCATTTGTCGATGCACGATTACCCGATGGAAGCCGTTTACACGTTGTAATCCCGGAGATTACAGCCATGCACTGGGCTGTTAATATTCGAAAGCATCTCATGCGTAACTTAAGTATTGATGACCTAGTCGAGCGTGAAGTGATGACAGGATTTATAGCAACGGCACTCAAAAATTCAGTTCGTGCTGGTTTAAACATCCTAGTAAGTGGTGGTACCCAGGCAGGCAAAACCACAATGCTCAACGCATTGGCAGGTGCAATACCACGTACAGAACGGGTAGTGACAATTGAAGAGGTATTTGAGCTCAGTCCACAGCTCCCCGATGTTGTTGCACTACAAACCCGAGGTCCAAATCTTCAAGGTGAAGGTGAGGTCCCATTGCGTAGATTAATCAAAGAGTCACTACGTATGCGCCCGTCCCGAATTATTGTCGGGGAGGTCCGTGAGGCTGAGGCATTGGATCTTCTTATCGCCCTTAACTCCGGTCTTCCTGGTATGGGTACTCTCCATGCCAACTCTCCTCGTGATGCAATCATCAAGCTACAGACACTTCCACTCTTGGCTGGTGAGAATATCTCTCATAAGTTTATCGCCCCAACTATTGCATCTGCCTTTGATCTAATCGTGCATATATCCCTTGATCAAAGTGGAATGCGGCGTATCAAAGAGATATCTGCACTGACTGGACGATATGAGAATGATCGTGCTGAGATTGAAACTCTATGGATTTGGAATGGGCTTGAATATGAGCGTGGTATCGGAATACCTCCACATACTGAGAAGTTCGCAGCAATAGGGGCACCTCTCTCCAGTTGGTGGCGCAAATGAAAATCAAACTTCGTACTGTTGCCTCTTCTTGCTTTACCATTGTAATTATTTATCTTGCTACTGAATCAATCGCTATCGCACTAGCTTTTGGAGCACTTATTGCTGGGATTACCTTCATCACTTTACGAAGTAAAAATCTGAAGAATGAGTCAGCTCTGGTTGCAGCCTGGCCTGAAGTGATCGACCACTTGATATCTGGTATCCAATCAGGCCTATCTCTGGCTGAATCACTTGCTGGGCTCTCAACTCGTGGCCCCGAAATTCTCCGGCCAGCATTCACAGAGTTCCGATCCTCACTCTATCGTCATGGAGACGTCGGTGAGGCAATCAAAGAGTTAAAAGATCTCTTTCAACACCATGGAAGTGATCAGATTTTCGAGGCATTGTTGATCTCTAAAGCCTTGGGTGGAGGCGAACTATTAGGGATTCTCCGGACCCTTGGGGATTTTCTTCGCCAAGATTTAGCATTGCGCCGAGAGATCGAAGTCAAACATGGATGGATCAAAAACTCTGCTCACTTATCAGCAGTTGCGCCATGGATTCTACTTCTCTTGCTCTCGACACAACCTAGTACCGCCATGGCATATTCAACTTCTACTGGCGCTTCGATTCTAATTGTGGGCTTACTTATGACTGGAATTGCATATCTATGGATGAATCGTTTAGGTCGCCTACCTGCAGCACCTCGAATATTCACTGGCAAACAAGATAGGAGTCGATAGTGCTAACAGTCATCCTGATTGCAATGCTTTTTGCTGTTCCCGGTGGCCTACTCCTTGCCCTCGATTCCCATGGTGACCCATTTAAAGAGTTAGAGCGCAGAGCTAAAGCAAGCATAGGAAAAACCCGTGATAAAAGTGGTATCCGTCTACGTTTAGAGGAGCTTGGGCTCAATAGTGAGCGTGATTACCAGGATTTTCGTATTCGTCAGTTTGGTTATTGCGCAGCAAGTTCGGCAATAGTGATGGTCTTAGTTCTCATCTTCAAGCATTCACTTCTTACCTGCCTGCTCACGGTTATTCTCATCGCTTCTTTTTTCTTCGTTATCATTGATAGAGATTTAACTACCCGAGTTAATAGGCGACGCGAATTGATAGAGGCGGAGTTTCCTGCGGTGGTGGAGATGCTCACACTAGCCATAGCAGCTGGGGAGACTCCAATGAGTGCGATGCTGCGTATCGCAGATTCAGCAGATGGTGAACTTGCGAGAGAATTTGGGAATGTCATTATTGCTGTTCGCACTGGTGAACCACTGCATTTGGGTCTTGATGCTATGGGCCGCCGTGTTAAATCAATAATGATTCGACGATTTATCGATGCGATTATCACCGCTACTCTCCGCGGAGCCCCACTTATTGAGGTCTTATCGCGACATGCCGTGGAGGCACGTGCCAATCAGCGCAATATCATCATGGCTGCAGCTGGCAAGGCAGAGATATCAATGATGATTCCTGTCGTCTTTCTCATCCTGCCAATCTCAATTCTCTTTGCCCTCTGGCCTTCACTGACAAATTTGAATCTCTATGCAAGTTAAGAAAATTAGGCAGCGCTCTCTCTACGCACTACTTCATCAGAGGCAGGAGAAGTGACCTCTGGTAGCGAAGGCATCTTTTGAATAGGCGCACTCACCTCGCGAGCGGCAACTTCAATCGCACTTGGGCGACCGGCTTTGCGTTTGCGAGTGATGACACGACCATCTTCAAATAGTTCCCCACCCCACACACCGGCCGGCTCCTTGCGAGATAGAGCACCCTCTAGGCATTGCGTGCGCACTGGGCAGCCACCACAGAGGGACTTAGCTTCGGTGATGGCTAACTCATCCTCGGAGAAGTACATCTGCGGATCTGCCGTGTGACATGGCAGATTCAGTGATGATCCATCGCTGTATGTGCCGGTTACGGCATCCAACCCAATCTTCTCATCTGCCCAGCCTGGTACTAGTAGTTCGCTGAAGAGAACGCTCATCGTCCTCACCTCTTCTTCCTGTGTTGGCTAACATTTTTCGATGTTAGGTAGTGCTCAGATCTCTCTTCGGGTAATGAAAAAGGGCCCGAATCCTTTGTGGATTCGAGGCCCTTGGCTTCTTGTTCTTATTCGAGTCTTATCGAGTAGAACCACCATTGGCCTCATATCCTGCATAGAACGCTGCATAGAATGCAGGCGTTGGGCTATGCCAAGATGTGCGCTTATGGGTGTGGGTAGAGGAAATCCCAGCAGAAGGCATTGCCTGTGCTGGTAGGAATGATGCTTGAGGCATAATTCGTTACTCCCTTATCTACTCACCCTCATTTCGCCAAGAAATGAGGTAATTCAAAGGGTAAAGCATGGGTTGAGCTTTGTGCAAGTCGATTAAATCTGAGCCTAAAGAGCGGATTTTGCCCGTGAATTAGGCGCTCACAAGGCCAGACTCAACGAGAAAGCGTGATGGCTTTCCACGATAGCTCAGATGCAGATCCACCTTTGCGCGCGTGATTCCGACATAGAACAATCTGCGCTCCTCATCTATCGATGCCTGATCACTGCTCGTAGATGAGTTTTCAAGGGGTAGGAGGCCCTCACTTACACCCATGAGGAAAACACGCTCCCATTCAAGGCCCTTGGCCGCGTGCAGGGTAGCAAGGGTCGTCACTGGCATGGTCGGAGGATTATTTTGTTGGACACGATCTTCTAACTCGCGCAAATATGTGCGCAGATTCTTGGGAGTAAAACCACTGTCGCCATCTAGTTCACGTGCCAGATGTAGAAGAGCGGCGATTCCATCGATATGCGCCCCAGTCAGGAAGGGTTGTGCCAAGGTGCGAAGCTCATCTAGCCAAGACACACCCTGAGTTGGGATAACCGAAGCGTTGCGCACAATTTTCAAAAACTCACGAACATCAGAGCGATCAAAGAAACGATCGCTATTACGGACCTGATACGGCAACTTTGCGATATTCATAGCTCGCTCTAAGGTATTGAGCTGGCTATTGGTACGCGCGAGCACTGCTATCTCTTGCGCCTGTGTTCCCTGGCTCAGTAATTGCTCAATCCAGTCGACGATACCAGCGATCTCAGCGCTCTCATCTTTGAATGCATCAACAGATGGCTTATCACCGTGATCATTGAGGGCAACTAACTCTTGACCCATCTGCGCCTTGCGCAGAACAGTGTTGGCCATAAAAATAATCTCAGGGGTCGAACGATAGCCCGTCGTCAAACGGACCACCTGGGCCTGAGGAAAGCGTTGAGTGAATGAGTTCAAAAAGACAGGGGTCGCGCCGGCAAAGGAGTAAATGGTCTGTGCTGGATCGCCCACAACACAGATCTCCTGACGAGAGCCCAGCCAAGCATTGAGCAAACGCTGCTGCAGGGGTGATATATCCTGATATTCATCGAGCGTAAAGAAGCGATACTGATCTTGCACTCGTTCGCGGACCTCGCGCTCCTGCTCCATCATCGCCGTTGTCAGTAGCAGTACATCCTCAAAATCCATCGCTCGCTCTTGATGCTTGACTGACTCATATGCTGTGTATACCTTCGCAATCTGCTCGGCATTGATGCGTGGCTTCGTTGTGCGTTTACCGAGTTCGGATAGGTAATCTGTCGGTGCCACCTGGGAGACCTTGGCCCATTCGATCTCAGATGCAAGATCACGCAGCAGATCGCGTGAGGTAATTGATAACTCACCAGTCAACTCTGCACGCTTGATAGCCTCGGTGAGAAAACTTGTCTTGGTGGTAATCAGATCAGGGGTGCGCCCACCAAAGACTTGTGGCCAGAAGAAGTTGAGCTGCTTGAGCGCTGCTGCATGAATCGTGCGCGCAGCAACGGAGGGCACACCTAAGGAGCGAAGCCGCATACGCATCTCACCAGCGGCGCGTGCGGTGAATGTGAGGGCTAAGACCTTGTGTGGATCCATGACCCCAATCGCTGCGGCATAGGCGATGCGATGTGTAATTGCACGGGTCTTTCCTGTTCCTGCTCCGGCGATTACACATACTGGACCACGGGTAGCAACAGCGACTATGCGCTGTTCATGATCTAAGCCCTCAAGAATCCCTTCGGCATCTAGCCCATGAGTCATGCTCTCCACCCACCAGAGAGTTTTATATCAATCAAAAAGAGGGTGAGAGAGTCTTTGATCACGGTCTCCAACTCTCCCCCCCTGATAGATCACTTGCCAGAAATCCCGCTCTTGCTGTGTACCAACCGGTGATCATCTTGCGTGCAACTGAAATCTTTGGAGGTAGGAGCAGATCTCCACTGGCGATAGCAGTCTTCATCTCATCACGACTAAACCAGCGAATCTGTGAGATCTCCACACCGTCGGGCTTTGCCGTCTCCGGATGATCTGTGATGGCTTCGAATGCGATCATGATGGAGGCAGGAAATGGCCAGGCCTGTGATCGCAGATAGTTGATATCGTTGCAATAGATGCCAGCCTCTTCAAATACCTCACGTGAGACACACTCTTCAAAAGACTCCCCTGGCTCGACAAAACCGGCAAATGTGGAGAAACGTTTTTCGGGCCAGATGCTTTGGTGTCCAAGAAGAATTCGATCGGTAGCATCTTTTACCAAGACGATGACGGCAGGATCTGTACGGGGATGATGTTGGGATGAATCAGAGAGACACACTCGAACACTGCCACCTAAATCACTGGTGGTCTGTGCTCCGCACCTAGCGCAGCGAGGATGCGTTGCATGCCAGTTACTCAATCCCACTGCATGCATGCCAAGAGTCAATTCGACCTCATCTAGATCTCCTCCGGTTTCTCGCAGAGTTCGAAAGCCCTCGAACTTAGCGGCCTGATCCTGCGGTGGATCGATCCATGATGTGTGCCAGGCAAAGTATGCCTGCTCACCATCTCGGGCCAGTCCCAAGAAATAGCGCTCACCAACCTCAAAGGAGGCCGACAGGGTGGTGACACCCTGCGCATTGAGAAAACGCAGCGCTGCATCAGAAACAGCAAGGTGACCATCGATTACCATCAAAATCTTCGCAGACTCCCAGAGCAAGGCCAACCTCGCCGCATCGGCGCGTAAGTCGCTAGCTCTATCGATGGGTGAGAGTGATTGGTTTCGTGCGCTCATAAGAGGGGTCAGACTACTAGCATCGCTCCGTGCGCATAACATCATGGAATCTGCTGCATGCGCAGGCGATCCCTCCAGATAAAGAGGTCGATAATCTCGCACTTTTACGCGAGCAGATCTCCAAACTACAGAGTGATCTCATCGGCCTTCAGGAGGTGGACTACCTCTTAGCCCGCTCAGGAGGCCACAATCAAGTCGGAGATATCGCAACCATGATGGGTACTACGCACTGGGCCTTTGCACCATCACTTATGGGCTCACCCGATGATGATGGGCGAAAACTCGATACAGGTGATGAGAAGATCCTCACAGATAAAACTCAGGTTGGGCCACCTGCTTATGGAATAGGAATCGCCTCGAAGATTCCAGTGCTCTCCTGGCATCGGTTAGAGCTCAAAGGCTCTCCTATCGGGGCTTTCATGGCCTTTCCTGTCGATGGAAAGCTCAAATATGTCTATGTGCGCGACCATCCACGCAGTGCCCTAGCTTGCTTCCTAGAAAATGGATGGTTAATTATCAACACTCATCTATCATTTGTTCCGTTCTTTAACTTTGCACAGTTGGTAAAGATCAAGCGCTGGGCATTAAAGTTGGGTGTCACCGATCCATCAAAGATTCTCATCATGGGGGATATGAATATCCCCTTTGCACTCTTCGTGCGTGGTTTCAAGTGGCACTCACTTGCCACTTTAAGGACATTTCCCAGTTGGTATCCAAAACTTCAGATCGACTTCTTTCTCTCACAAAGATTACGAGCCAAAGATGTCAGACACATCACCTACCCCCATGCTGGTATCAGTGATCACCTACCGTTACAGATTGAGATTGATGTAGCGTAAGAGAGTTCATCAACTCTTCTCTTTAATACCACTAACAAGAGCTATCAGAGCCGATTCATCGAGGAGATCGGCTGGTCGATCCGTCACCGATGTCGGAACATAGTGAAATGCCGCGCTCACGGTCCTGATGTCAGCACCAGATAATTTCGCCCAGGCCAAGCGATACATGGCCAACTGCACAGCGGCAGATTGGCCTAACTGCACAGATCCAGTCTTCCAATCCACGACCTCAAAGCCTGTCGGGGTTGCATAAACGGCATCGATACGGCCACGGATTAATACCCCTGCAATAGTGGTCTCAAAGGGGACCTCCACTTTTACAGGCCTACGATGAGCAAACTCGCTCGATGACCAGGCCTTCTTTAGATCCTCAAGCTTTGAATCATCATCGAGTGGATCTAAGTAATCTACATACTCATCGTCAAAGAGTGTCGCAGCATCTGTGAACTGACGCTCCACCCACAAGTGAAATGCAGTTCCGCGACGTGAGTATTGATCCTGCGCCCGTGGCATGGGACGGCGAATATTGAGTGCTAGTGCCACAGGATCTGCATGCAGTGCCACGAGAGAAGATGTTGAGAGCCGCGGTGGAAGCGCGACCTCGAGGCAGTGGCTCGACCTTTGTCCGTGCTCAGTAATCAACGCCTTGGCATCATGTATCCACGAATCAATCTTGGTATCACCGATGGAATCAAGTGAATGTGCTGGGCTCGCATCCACTGCAGTGATTGCAGCATCAAATGCAGCGCGCCTATTGCCTAATGGGTCAAAGGGCCAAATAGCACTCTCTGGTTTTTCATGTGTTGGATTTTTTGCACCATCTTGAGGAGGTGGTATCTGCGAGATCATAGGTCCACCGAGTGCGCTGGCGACTTCGGCGATAAGAGTAAATATCTCACTCGGCTCAACGGGTTTAGCTCCATCTCGCCACCGTGATGTTGTGCAGATCAGATGTGACTTGGCACGAGTCACTGCGACGTATGCCAGGCGCATCTCTTCGCGTATCTTGATATTTTCAGCACAGCGTGAACCAAACTCTTTTATCACCTTGGCTGCATCACTATTTTTATCGATACCCTGTAATGAGAACTCAGGGAGCTCTCCTGCATCCCCACGCAAGGGGAAGGGGATATGTCTCTCATTCTTGAGCCAATTATCTGGATCACTGCTCTTTTGTCCCGGGAATGTGCCTTCAGCTAGGCCGGGTAGCGCGATCACATCCCATTCGGCGCCTTTAGCCATATGAATGGTCAAAATCTGCACTACATCACTGCGAATCTCTGGGGCCCCGGCCTTGAGGCCGGCCTCGGCATCAGAGGCGACATCGAGCCAATCTAAGAATGCCCCGACAGTGCCTCCGCTGCGCTCAAACTTTGCCGCCTCATCGAGAAAACGATCGAGGTGTCTGCGCCCGATCGCTGATCCATCACGCAGAGTTATCTCACTCTCCAACGTCAAATACTCCTCTATCTCAGTGATCAGATCAGAGATCTGCCCACCTGCATGCCCGCGTAGACGACGAATATCACCTGCAAAGCGCAGCAAACGTTCAAAGCCGATATCGCTGAACTCACCTCTATCAGCGTTGGTTATCTCATCTAAGGCATCGATGATTGAACCGGCGAACTGATCGTCGGCCTCTAATTGATCCGGGTTGCCGGCAGCGATCTTTTTGATGAAACTCTTTGAATCTGCGTGCAAAGCCCTGGCACGATTACGGCTGAATGTACCGAGAGCTGCGATATCACGTGCACCTAAATTGATCCGTGGCCCACTGAGGTGACGCATCAGAGCCGAGCCCGCATCGGGATTCGTTATTATTTTGAGCATTGAGACGATATCGGCGACCTCTGGTATGTGAATCAATCCCCCGATCCCGATGACCTCAACGGGAATGCCTAGTGTGCCCAGCGCACTTTCAATCGCAGCAATCTGTGCTCGCTTTCGCACCAAGACCGCTGCGCTCTTACCTGATTCAGGGCTCCACTTACTTTTCATATACTCAGCGAGTGCTGCAGCCTCTGCCTCAATAGTTTCAAAGACCCCATAAGCGACCTCACCTTTACCGGCATCAGTCCTTGCCTCAAGCTCTACGACTTGTTGCCCACCCTCTAATTTGATCTCATCACTAATACGGTTTGCCACCGCCAAGATCATCACGTCATTGCGAAAGGTCCTCGGTAGTGTGAACTGCACCGCTCCCTTTTGCACATCACTCTTAGGAAAATACTTGGTGAAAGATGCCATAGTGCCAGCAGAGGCCCCACGCCAGGTATAGATAGCCTGTGACGGATCACCCACAGCCATGACTGGATGTCCGCTTTCACTGACTAAATTGCCAAAAAGTGATGACAACATACGCACCTGTGACTGGGATGTGTCTTGGTACTCATCCAATAAGACAACTCGATATTTTCCTCGCTCGAGAGCGCCAACATCCTCAAAGTTTTGTGCGATATCGGCGGCCAATGACATCTGATCATCGAAGGAGAGTTCACCTGCCGCCTTGCGCCGTTGCATAAAAAGATCGACCATCGGCAAGAGTGAGGCGCGTTGGCGCATCGCCTGCTCGACCTTACGGACTTCCTCGTTGCGTGCGCCAGAGAGCCGAGCGAGCTCACCCAAGATCTCATCACCGATTGCTTGAATATCACAGGCCTTTACTTGGTGCTCGAGCATCAGCTTTGATAGACCAAGTAGATCTTTGATAACGGTACTGACTGCGCTTTGGTTACGATATGAATCATCAGACCAGTTGCGCACCAGATCGGATGCGATCTGCCAGATTGCAGCCTCACCCAAGGGCGCAGCATCGGCATCAATTCCATATCGGATCGCATGTTCACTCAGTAATTTCGCTGCATAAGAATGATAGGTAGTGACCGCAGTGCTAGTCGATATGATGTGTTTGAACTCAGGTAGTTGTGATAGCTGGCGCAGACGCTTTCGGATACGTACAGATAACTCTCCCGCCGCCTTGCGAGTAAAGGTCAGACCTAAGATCTGATCAGGTGTGACAAGACCATTTGCCACAAGGTACACAACGCGGTTGCTCATCGTCTCGGTCTTGCCTGAACCAGCACCTGCAATGACGACTGCAGGCTCTAAATCACTACTGATGATCTGGCTTTGATGTGGGGTGATCGGTTGAATCGTCGAACCAAACTTTGGATGAGCCTGGAGTCTGGCGATGATCTCCTGTGGTGAGTATTGAGCAACTATCTTCATGAGATCACCGTGCGTCCATCACTTTGGACTGGGCAGGATTTGCGCACCGGGCAGCCCTTACAGCGCTTGTTTATCCTCGCAAAGAATCTGGCTGCGCCCATGCCATCTGCGATCTCATTGAGTTTTCTCTTGGTCGCCTCAATCTCAGTGGCGATGGGCCCCTGAGATCGAAGCGTCGCCCCAGCAGAATTGGTACCTAAGTACACAAGCTCTGCTCCTGCGCTAATAACGCCTTGCGTAAAGCCACCCTCGGCTATGCCGATTTGATAGCTTGCCAGCTGCAGGTTCGTACTCGCCTCTGTGGTACTTATCGCATGAGCCCCGGTCTTAAAGTCGATGATAAACAAACTGCCGTCGGCCTCGACCTCCAAGCGATCGACACTTCCCTTGATCCGTGCTCGGCCCAGCGTGATATCAAAGCGCACCTCGGCATCGATGACTGTGCGCGTCGTATCTTTGCTGTGATAGGCCACGAACTTCTCTAGCATCGTAACGGCGCTCTCTAGATGTGAGGCACTTACCCAGCCACTCTCTGAGTCAATCAAGCGCCAGGAGCTCTCAAGATTTGCAATCAGATCAGCCTTACTTGTCCCAGGCTCTTGCACCATCTTGGCGGCAAATGCATGTATGGCAGATCCCAGAACCTGCGCAGTGCTATCACCATCACTACCACCATTGTTTTGCAGAAACCATTTCACACCACATTCAACGAATGATTCGGCTCCACTGGGTGAGACCACAACCTGGCTCTCTGCATCGATGACTGGAGCATCCGTGCTAAGTGGCACAGAGCCAACCCATGCGCGTGGATCGGCCAAGAAGATCCCACTCTGACTCAAACTCTTGAGTATCCCGGCTGCTTGTTGCTTATAAGGCCCTTGTAAATGAGTTCGAAGCTCGCCCACCAAGGCAGGTGCTGTAATCGGGCGCGGGATATCGGTCAGGACAGGCTCATCACCATCGCTTTTATTGACCATAATCTCGATCGTTTCAAAGAACTGTGAGGGCTCATCATCCTCGCCATGTACGGCCGTGATAAGAAGTGATTCTCGGGCACGGGTGAGCGCCACATGAAAGAGCCGCTCCTCATCCTGCATCAATGCATTTGCTGCGATGACATCCAACTGATCGCCTGGAGTATCGGGATTGCGCACTCGCTCAACCAAACGCTCAGCGCCCAGAAGTGATGATCGCTGCCTCAAATTCGGCCATACTCCCTCCTGCAGACCTGCGACTGCCACCAGTGCCCATTCGCGTCCCTTGGCGCTATGGACGGTGAGAATCTCAACGAAATCTGGACGCACTCCTTGGGCGCTGATGACATCACCGGCAATATCTTCGGTTGCAATCTGTGCGATGAAGGCGGCTGGTCCCGATGAGGGAAAGCGTTGTGAATAGCGGGCCGCACTTTCAAATAACTGCATCATGGCATCTAAATCACGATCGGCCGCTGCGCCACGAACACCAGGACGCAGTGCTTGTCTGCGCCAGACATCGGCGAGCCTTTGACCATCACGTGCACATGCCTTATCCCAGATTGCCCACAACAACTCATCGGCGCAGGCGCCTTTGTTGCCTGCGATGATGCGTGCCCTTTGTAGAAGTTCATGAACCCGTAATAACGGCTCGGCACCTTCAATGAAGAGTTCACCTTTATCGATAGCATCAATTAATAACTCTGAGCCGGATCGATCATCCCCCTCTGGGCGTGCTGCGATCATCGCACGACGAATACGACGAAGTGAGATCGAATCTGCCCCACCGAACTCACTCATCAACAACCGTTCGGCCGTATCTAAGTTGAGAGGTTGCGCTCCGATTGCAACACGGGCCAATAATAAAATCGGTGTGATGGCAGGGTTACCGGCAAGGACTTGGAGCTCACTTGCCACAGGTATCCCCAGGTATGAGAAGGCACGGCGCAGGGATGATGCAGTGATACCCGGGCTCCGCAAAATCACGGCCATATCGCTATAAGGGATAGCTTGGCGCAGATGTGCACTACGGAATTGATGAGCGATAAAGGCCGCCTCTTGTGCCCCTGATCTGAAGCGGTGGACTTCAACAGAGCCAGGACTGTCCTGGCCACACCTGCGTTTTCTTGTGATAGGTGAGCCTCTTAATCCCTGTGCATAAGAGTGGCCTACATCAAAGACTGCACGCGCACTGCGAAAGACGGTAGTCAGGAGGATCTCTGTGGCGCGATAGGCCTCCAAGGCCGCTGATAGACCATCGGGATCTGCTCCACGAAAACGTCCGACTGCACTATCTGCATCTGCGCAGATGATTACGTCATCACCACCAAGCAGTGCCAATAATCTGCGTTGGGCAGGATCGCTCTCTTGAAACTCATCAACCATGATAGTTCTAAAGCGGGCCCTAAGTTTGGCCAATATATCGGGGTTATGATGCAGGTGCATACTCGCCCGCGCAAGGAGCTCTGATGGATCGATACGCATCTTGGCATCACTGGCTGCGATTTCGCGCATCACCATAGAGGCGCGGTATCGCTGCCAAAACTTGGCAGCGGCAGTCCAGTATTTTTCTCTCTCTCTAACAGCGAGTTGCTCCAACTGCTCTGGGCTGATACCTCTCTCTGATGCTCGCAGAATCAAATCACGAAGTTCGCGGGCAAAGCCATTGGTAGTCAGGGCGGCATGTAAATCCTCTGGCCACTCTCGGTATCCATCGATGATATCTCCAGCGAGTAACTCTTTGATGAAACTCTCTTGCTCGGGCCCACTCAAAAGAATCGGTTCAGGATCATCCTTGTGTGCCTTCATCTTAAGAATGGAGAAAGCCAGTGAGTGAAAGGTGCGCGCAAGTGGCTCATACATCGTGGCACTCGTGCGCAGTGCGATCGCATCGCGCAGCTCGGATGCACGCTCTCGCCCAAAGCTGAGCAGAAGAATTGAATCGGGATTGATTCCATCATTGATGCGCGCGAGCGCGGCTTGAATCAACACAGTTGTCTTACCCGTGCCCGGCCCACCCTGGATCAGGAGGGGAGCGCCGCGATGGGCGATCGCCTTGGATTGATCTGCCGAGAGTGTGAGTTCATCTCTCTTTTTGATGGCGCGAACAAGGTTAAAACTCGGTGTACTCACACTCCTAATTCAACCCTAAGCCAGTGACAAAACAGCCTTAAACCTTCAGGTTGGCCTTCTTGGCACGGGCGGTCGTGCGGGCGCGCTCATCACCATCTAGGACGACCTTACGGATTCGAACAACGGCCGGGGTGACTTCCACGCACTCATCTTCGCGACAAAACTCCAGAGCGCCCTCCATGTTCAGCTTCTTAGGGGGGATCAGACGCTCTGATTCATCGGTGCCCGATGCACGCATATTGGTGAGTTTCTTTTCACGCACGCAGTTGACATCCATATCATCG
Source organism: Actinomycetota bacterium (assembly GCA_005800815.1). GTDB lineage: Bacteria > Actinomycetota > Actinomycetes > Nanopelagicales > Nanopelagicaceae > Planktophila. Next base: position 12,092 of record SYEK01000001.1, on the reverse strand, counting down.
CTTCGAGAGTTCTCACCGATGACCATACCCTCATAGACCTCATCGCCAGGTTCGACGAAGATGCTTCCACGATCTTGTGTTCCATAGAGTGCATAGGAAGTAACCACACCCATCCGATCAGAGACAAGTGAGCCAGTCCCGCGAGTGCGGATATCACCATGCCAGGCCTCATAGCCATCAAAGACGTGGTGCAATAAACCAGTCCCACGAGTTTCAGTGAGGAACTCGGTGCGAAAGCCGATCAATCCACGTGATGGAACACGGTAATCAAGGCGGATCCAACCAGTACCGTGATTGACCATCTGCTCCATGCGACCCTTGCGCAGCGCCATCAACTGAGTGAGCACGCCGAGATACTCCTCAGGTGCATCAATGGTTAATCTCTCCATCGGCTCATGGACCTTGCCATCGATCCTCTTGATAACCACTTGTGGCTTGCCAACGGTCAATTCAAAGCCCTCACGTTTCATGATCTCAACAAGCACGGCAAGCTGTAACTCTCCGCGTCCCTGGACCTCCCATGTATCTGGGCGCTCGGTCGTCAATATACGCAGTGAGACGTTACCAACGAGCTCAGCGTCAAGGCGGCTCTTTACCTGGCGGGCCGTCAATAATTTGCCGCTCTTGCCTGCCAATGGAGATGTATTGATACCGATAGTCATCGAGATAGATGGCTCATCAACGATAATTAATGGCAGTGCATGTGGGTTTTCTAAATCGGCAAGAGTCTCGCCCAAAGTAATCGTCTCGATACCGGCCACCGCGATGATGTCTCCGGGATGGGCCTCTAATGCCGGAACACGCTCGAGAGCCTCAGTGATCAAAAGCTCGGATACCTTCACACGCTCTCTTGTGCCATCGGTCTTGATCCATGTGACGGATTGGCCTTTTTTGATGATGCCCTCACGAACCCGGCAAAGCGCCAAGCGCCCAAGAAATGGCGATGAGTCAAGGTTTGTCACGTGAGCCTGTAGCGGTGCACCCTCATGGTAAACCGGAGCTGGGATCGCAGAAAAAATCGTGTCAAATAAGACATCTAGGTTGTGCTCCTGTGGCATCGCGCCATCTGCAGGGCGTGTTAGTGATGCGCGCCCGGCCTTGGCCGATGCATAGACAACTGGAAATTCGATCTGAGACTCATCTGCATCCAAATCTAAAAATAATTCGTAGGCCTCATCTACAACTTCAGCGATACGCGAATCGGGCCGATCTACTTTGTTGATAACTACAATAACGGGAAGGTTCTTCTCCAACGCTTTGCGCAGAACGAAGCGTGTCTGTGGCAATGGACCCTCAGATGCATCCACAAGCAAGATGACGCCATCGACCATCTCAAGTCCGCGCTCTACTTCACCACCAAAATCTGCGTGGCCCGGAGTATCAATGATGTTAACGATCGTATTTCCCCGCTTGACGGCAGTGTTCTTGGCAAGGATCGTGATGCCCTTTTCGCGCTCTAGATCCATCGAATCCATCATGCGCTCTTGGCCTTCGCCCTGTTTCTTATAGGCGGCAAATGCACCCGACTGCCACAACATCGCATCGACCAATGTGGTCTTGCCATGATCAACGTGGGCGATGATGGCAACGTTGCGCAGATCATCCCGCTTTTTTATTGGCAGGTCTTTTAAGTGTGCTTGGATCTTAACCACGACAACTACTCTCCTCAGGAGGTCAGGCCGTAATCAGGGCCTGCCTCTATCCAACGTTTTGGTAGTACTGAGGTCAATTCATCGACCGCACAGATAAATTCTACCTTTGTGCCTAGATAAGTGGAAATCAGCGAGCTCTTCTTGCTGGCTCAATCGATGCTCAAGCCTGCAAGATCGCCTCATGGAGTGCGCCAATAATTGCGCTAGGCCTGCATATTCCACAGCGCCAAAACAGCAAGGGCCGCCTCTTCACCTTTGTTACCAACTCCAAGACCAACCTGTGAGCGATCAAGTGCCTGTTGCAGGTTATCGCACATAAGCACGCCGAATCCGATCGGCTTTGCCTTGGAGAGGCAGACTTGCATCACTCCTGATGTCAGGCCCTGACAAATATAATCAAAATGCGAGGTATCCCCTCGCATCACCAAACCTACAACTACAGCCCCATCAAAACCTTGATCTAATTTCAGTTGAGCGGCTAAAGGCAATTCGAAGGAGCCAGAGACCTTGAAGCACTCGTAAGTTATCTGTGCGGATTCGAAGATGAGCTGCGCGCCGGCAACTAGGTTATTACAGATTTCTGGGTGCCACTGGGCGGCAATTATCGCCACTTTCTTTGCTTTGAAACCAGAGAGATTTAAGGATTCAAGAGTGGGTGAGATACCAGTCATTTAATCTTTCCTAACATGTGTTGCATCTTGTCTCTCTTTGTTCTTAGATATGATTGATTGAACTCATTAATTGTTGGCGTTATAGAGATTATTTTCACCAATCGCCCAGTCTCAGCAATAGCATCAGCCTTTTTCTGATTATTTGTAATCAATTCTACGTCTCCTATCTTGAGTTGATCCAATATTTGAACAAGATCCCTCCACTCTCGAACATCACTAGAGTGACCTAACTCCAGATTTGCCTCGATCGTATCTAGTCCATGATCTTGGAGCACATAGGCTTTGATTTTCTCACTCAGGCCGATGCCCCGCCCCTCTTGTCCACGAAGATAAATAATGTAACCGGCACCTTTTGTGGCTATCAACTCGAAAGAGGTTCCTAACTGCTCACCACAATCACACCTGAGTGAACCAAAGGCCTCTCCGGTCAGACACTCAGAATGCACACGAATCAAGCTCTCAGAGGGGGCTTTGGCATACAAATCAGCACTTCCGAACCTGAGAATCACATGATCAAATCCTGAGGAGGCTTTGAAAGAGGCAATCTCCCAGCTTCCAGTCTCATGCGGTAGGCGTGCCCATTGCATCACTGGTTCGCTCACTCTCTCTACTGGCACTGATGCGAGAATGTAATCGGCTAAATCCTGAATAAAGATCACTGGAATTGAGAATTTCTGCCCGAAATCAAGGATCTGTTGACCCTTTTTAACAGTGCCATCATCATTGACTAACTCTGAGAGGACCCCTGACTCACCTTGATTGGTCACCTGACACAGCGCAAAAGCGGCTTCAGTATGCCCACGTCGTCCGGCTAAACCATCGGGATGAGCAATTAAGGGAAAGACGTGACCAGGCCGAACGAAGTTTCCAGCCTTTGCATCAGATGATGCCAATGCTCGGACAGTATTTGCTCTCTCCATGGCACTAATTCCAGTGCTCAATCCCACTTTTGCATCAACAGATACGGTGAATATCGTTCTGCGTACATCCTCATTTTCACTTACCATGACAGGAAGATTCAGATCTGCAGCTCTGCTACTACTGATAGCTGAGCAGATAATTCCAGAAGTGTGGCGAATCAAAAAAGCCATATCTTCATCGCAGATTCTTGCCCCAGCAATTATTAGATCACCCTCATTCTCACGATTCGCATCATCAACAACGATCAGAAATTTCCCTTGTGCGAAAACATCAATAGCTTTTGCGATATTGGTGAAGGATTTGGTCATCGTGGACTCATTTTGCTGACAAATCGCTCAACATATTTCGCAAGAATATCAACCTCAATATTGACCACATCACCAACTACCTTGTGAAGCAGATTAGTCCTGTTTAATGTCTCAGGGATTAACCAGACACTTATCTGATTGTCATCATCTGAGACTGACCCGACTGTCAGAGATACTCCATCTAGACAAATAGAGCCTTGAGCAACGACATACCTGAGCAAATTCGCCGGAAACTTGATATTCATCTGTAGTGATTTCTCATGTCGCTGCAAGAGCACGATCTCACCAGTGCTATCGACATGGCCTTGGACGATATGTCCACCAAGTCTAGAATCCACCAGAACTGCCCGTTCGAGATTCACGCAATCACCGACTTTGAGTGCTCGCAGCGATGTGAGTTTGAGTGTTTGAATCATCACATCAACTGAAAACTCTTGTGAATCTTGTCTGATGACTGTAAGACATGCACCGTTTACAGACACTGAGTCACCGATACTTAATTGATGAGCAAAATCTACTGCCTCAAAGTGAAAGACTGCAGAATCTGACCCCAGATCAATCCTCTTGATTCGTCCCACACCTTCAACTAGACCAGTAAACATTTAGCCCTGCCTCTCTCTCGTGAGAGTGATTTTCAGGTCATTACCGAACTGCTCGACTTTTTGAAGCTTCAAATCGATCTTCTCACTTATAGTGTGTGAATCAAGATCACCTATGAATGACTGGCCTGATCCAAGAAGACTAGGAGCTTGGAAAATAACCAACTCATCGATCAATCCGATTTTTAACATCTCTGTCCCCAACACGCCCCCTGATTCAATAAGTACCTGAGTGAAATCACGGCTCTGACAGAGCTTCACAAGATCATCAAAATTATGAGTACGCAAGTAGATTGTCTCAGCCTTATCATCATTGAGGTGAAATTCATCCGGTATGTTCCGAATGCCCATGACAATACGCACTGGATTAGTAGGGCGATCAGAGATATCACTGCGTGGGACCAGAGTTGGATTATCACTGATAGCTGTTGCAGTTCCTATTAGTATTGCATCACTTTGGGCACGCATTTTGCTCACCTCTTCGCGAGATTGTGCTCCTGTGATCCATTTGGAGCTACCATCGACAGCAGAGGTACGAGCGTCCAGAGTACTGGCAACTTTCCAGATGAAGTATGGGCGACCTGTTTTCATCTTGTGCAGCCAGGCACGATTTGCAAATGAGATCTCGCTGGCCTCTGGGATTTGGAGAGTCTCAATGCCGGCCTCTATGAGTTTTTGGGCCCCACCGCTTGCTCTTGGATTGGGGTCACTGACTGCAAAAACCACTTTTGAGATGCCGGCGGCAATTATTGCCTCCGTGCATGGCCCGGTCTTACCTTGATGAGTGCAGGGTTCAAGAGTGAGGTAGAGACAGGTGCCACGAGCCAACTCTCCAGCACTCTCAATTGCCACAACCTCTGCATGTGCCCCACCTTTGTGGTGACCTTCACCGACAATTACTCCATGCGAATCGACCAAAACCGCTCCGACAATTGGATTTGAACCTGTTAAACCCAGGCCAAGGCAGGCCAGTTCGTTGGCCCGGGCCAGGTAGGGACACACGGTGCTCTCTAGAACGCTCACCTGACACCCCCTCACAAACATGGAAATCCTAAGTAGCGATTTCCGGGGTGCAAGCAACAACAGTTAGACAGGGGCATGGCTAGCCCCTCTATTTATTGTTCCCTCTCATCCGGACTTTAACCGTCGGTCTTGGATTTACACCAAGTCCACCGAGCGCTGGATGCGTTCGGGTCGCAGACTTTCACTGCCGGTTCGGAATTACACCGACCCCGGAAACAATTGCTTGATATTAGCACGGCGTGAGAGTCTCTCGCGATCAGAGGAGACGGCCCCATAAGTGGTGGTACGTGCCCGTGCCGGACGAGCGGCCAACTGGGCAATCTCCTCTAGTTCAAAGACAGTTCGCAAAGAGCCATGAGTGCTCCCAGCCATTCGACTGATTGTCTCCTCCATCAGCGTTCCACCAATGTCATTTACCCCGCCAGCCAAAAGAGAGAGCACACCATCTGGGCCATGTAATCCGAGTTTGACCCACGAGCATTGAATATTATTTATTGAACCTGCCAATAACAATCTGGACATGGCGTGAACAACTCGATTTTCTCTTACTGTTGGACCTGGCCTGGCAATACCAGCCAAGTAGATTGGTGATGAGTAGTGCACGAATGGAAGTGGGACAAATTCGGTAAAGCCACCGGTCTCTACTTGCAAATTCCTAATTGTGATTATGTGATCATACCAATGTGACTCATTGTCAATGTGTCCATACATCATTGTTGCTGAGGATCTGATACCTAACAAATGTGCTTCGCGGACTATCTCTATCCAAGCTTTTGCAGGTAATTTTGCCTTTGTGAGAATCCAACGGATCTCATCATCTAAAATCTCAGCAGCAGTACCAGGAATTGTCCCAAGACCAGCATCTTTAGCTTGTTGTAACCACTCTCTATATGAGATTCCTAACTTGATTGAACCACTAAATATTTCCATAGGTGAAAAGGCATGAATATGAATATCGGGTGCCACTTCCTTTACTGCACGTGCCACATCAAAGTAGACATCACCAGGTAAATCAGGATGAATACCCGCCTGGATACAAACTTCGTTGGCACCCAGGGCCCATGCTTGATTGGCTCGTAACTTGATCTCTTCAATAGAGAGTAGATATGCATCTGCATCACTCTTACGTTGTGCAAAAGCGCAGAATCTACAGCCGGTATAACAGATGTTCGTGAAGTTGATATTTCTATTTACTATATAAGTGACATCATCACCCACTAATTCAGTGCGTTTTTCATCTGCGGCTTGCACGAGTGAGTCAAGCTCTTGACCATCGGCAGCAAATAGGGTCAGAGCCTCATTCCTGGAAAGGGCACTGGGATTTTTGCTCACTTTTGACAGCACAGACATGAAGGATGACTTCCAGGCAGGAGAGCCTGTCGACCTGAGTTGATCGAACTCATCCGAGATGCTTGGCCAGTGCCCATAAATTGAGTCAAAGTCACTTCGCATCTGACTATCACGACCCCGGATATCAATCGAGTCACCTAGATCAATTCGACCCACACTCTGCAGGCCCTCACTATGTTCTTGCCAAGGCGAACCAACTGCTCTGACATGCGGGGTTGCTAATCCATTGTGATCTGCCAATGAGTTGATGAAAGGCTTCATTTTTGGATCAACCCATCGATCCACTGACTGCACAAAGTTTGAATAAATAGTTAGACGTGCTCGTAACTCAAAACCAGCCAACTGGCCCTCATGGGCCAGTAATTCGATTTCTGGCCAAGGTCTCTCAGGATTGACATGGTCGGCAGTGACTGGTGAAACTCCACCCCAATCATCGATTCCGGCAGCGATAAGAGCGGCGAACTCTGAAGGCTCAGATAGGTTCGGTGGTGCTTGAATGCGCATTCGAGGACCAAATATTAGACGGGCAACGGCGATACATGCTAGATACTCTTGACGGTCAGCATCGGGTGAATTACGCATCGCGGTATCTTCTTTAGCTCTAAAATTTTGAATGATAATCTCTTGAATATGACCGTATGTTTTCGCTATTTTTGCTATCTTTAAGAGAGAGTCTCCCCGTTCCAACAGCGATTCACCAATTCCTACTAAAATACCAGTCGTAAACGGAATCGATAATCGACCGGCATCCTCGATAGTGCGTAATCGAACTTTTGGATCTTTATCAGGGCTGGCAAAGTGCACCTGACCTTTTTCAGTGAATAATCGAGTGGACGATGTCTCAAGCATCATCCCCATGCTTGCGGCAACGGGCCTCAGGCGCGAGAGCTCCTCAAAACTCATCACACCAGGATTTAAATGTGGCAGTAAGCCAGTCTGCTCAAGAACTGCGATTGCACATGCCCGTAAATACTCCAAGGTAGATGAGTATCCGCGCTCAGAGAGCCACTCACCTGCTACCTCCCATCTATCTTCAGGACGATCACCCAGGGTAAAGAGTGCCTCAAGGCAACCTGCACTTGCTCCCTCTTTGGCGATCTGAACTACCTGAGCAATCTCTAAATAGGCTGAGCTAACGTTGTTAGGCGTGGTTGCAAAGGTGCAGTAATGGCAGCGATCGCGGCAAAGACGAGTCAAAGGAATGAATACCTTTGGTGAGTAAGTAATGATGCCTGCACGCCCAGCTTCGAGTAAGCCTGCATCTCGCACTCGAGCTGCACAGGCACACAGCTGCGACAAGGCCTCATCCCTTGCCGAGAGCAAGATGGTTATTTCATCTAAATTCAGGGTTGCAGAGTCACTGGCTCGGCGGAGCGCTCTGCGCATAGCACTTTCGATGAACTCCCTCCAATTCCTGATCTGGGCCTACATAGTTTAGAGCCTACAAAACGCCTATGAGATCTCAAAGGTTCGATTCACATCTTTTCCAACCGTAGGGCGGGCAGATCAATCATTCTGTGGGAAGCCTAAGTTGATTCCACCGTGGCTTGGATCTAACCAACGACTAGTGACGACTTTGCCACGGGTGAAGAAGTGAACACCCTCGATACCATGTGCATGAGAGTCACCGAAGAGTGAGTTCTTCCAACCACCAAATGAGTAATACGCCATCGGAACTGGGATGGGAACGTTGATGCCGACCATACCGACCTCAACCTCATTTTGATAACGCCGGGCTGCGCCACCATCGTTAGTAAAGATCGCAGTTCCATTTCCATATTGATGGCCATTGACAAGGGCTAGAGCCTCATCATAAGAGTTGACGCGAATAACACTCAGTACTGGGCCAAAGATCTCATCGTTATATACCGACATCTCTGGTGTGATGTGATCGAGCAGAGTTGGCCCAAGGAAGAAACCATCACCAGTAATCTTTAACTCACGACCATCTACAACAAGGGTTGCACCCTCTTGTGCACCGGCTGCGATGTATGAGGCGACCTTATCTCGATGGGCTGCAGTGACCAGAGGGCCCATATCGGGATTCTGGCTCCCATCACCGATCTTGATATTGGCCATACGGGATTTGATCCGAGCAACGAGAGCGTTACCAATCGGCTCTACGGCAACGATCACAGAGATGGCCATGCAGCGCTCTCCGGCTGAGCCAAAGCCTGCATTGACTGCAGCATCTGCTGCAAGCTCGAGATCGGCATCGGGTAAGACGACCATATGATTTTTTGCTCCGCCTAAAGCCTGTACTCGTTTGCCAGCCTGTGTCCCAGTCTCATAGACATAGCGCGCAATCGCAGTAGAGCCGACGAAGGAGATCGATTTGATGCCTGGGTGTACAAGGAGTGCATCAACGGCCTCTTTATCCCCATGTACAACGTTGAAAACTCCCTGTGGTAGTCCAGCCTGTCTCCACAATTGGGCCATGAACATGCTCGCACTCGGATCCTTCTCAGATGGCTTGAGCACAACGGTATTGCCACAGGCGATTGCAACAGGAAAGAACCACATCGGGACCATCGCTGGAAAATTAAAGGGAGAGATAATCGCAACAGGGCCGATCCCCTGTCGAATCGAATAGACATCAACGCCGCTTGAGACCTCCTCGGAGAAAGCTCCCTTGAGAAGATGTGGGATTCCGCAGGCAAACTCAACGACCTCAAGACCACGTGTTACCTCACCTGCAGCATCACTTAAGACCTTGCCGTGCTCATCGGTGATAAGGGCAGCGATTTTTTCTTTGTTTTGTTGCATTAATTCGCGAAAAGCAAAGAGAACTTGGGTGCGCCTGGTGAGCGAGCTATGGCGCCAGGTTGTAAAAGCCACTGTTGCGGCATCGACTGCGCGATCAATAGTTGCAGCATCAGCAAAGGCAACACTCTTCGTGCACTTTCCAGAAGCGGGATTATAGATATTACCGGTTCGATTTGGCTTTGAGATATCGGGGGCGCCATTGATCCAATGCGTAATCTGATCCATAGGCGCAATCTACTTCAGGGCATTAGACTGACGCCACCTACTAGACATAAGGTTGGTGTGATGACAGCCCCGATCAGTGATTCAGAGAAGCAGGCCTCCGTGAGTGCTGCAGACCATAAGTATGTATTTCACTCATGGTCGGCTCAAGGCGCTATCTCTCCCATACCAGTAGCCAGTGGCTCTGGATCACGTTTTTGGGATCATGCAGGCAAGGTCTATTTGGATTTCTCCTCTCAGTTGGTCTTTACAAACATCGGTCATCAGCACCCGACCGTGATCAAGGCTATTCAATCCCAGGCCGAGATTCTCACCACCGTGGCACCCCAACATGCCAACGATGCCAGGAATGAGGCGGCGCAACGCATCGTTGAATTAGCTGGCTCGAACTTTGCAAAGGTTTTTTTCACTAACGCTGGAGCAGAGGCAGTCGAGAATGCCATCCGTATGGCACGTATGCACACTCACAAACACAAGATTCTCTCTACCTATCGCTCCTATCACGGCAACACAGGTGCTGCGATCAATGCAACGGGTGATCCACGCAGATTCCCTAACGAGTTTGCATTTGGCCACGTACATTTCTGGGGGCCATATCTTTATCGCAGCGCCTTCTGGGCCAAGGATGAGGCCGAGGAGTGCAAGCGCGCACTCGAGCATCTTGAACAGACAATTATCTTTGAAGGTCCCCACACGATTGGTGCGATCCTCATTGAATCAGTACCTGGTACCGCCGGTGTTTTGTTCCCACCCAAGGGATACCTTGAAGGAGTTCGCGCTCTATGCGATAAGTACCAGATCTTATGGATCGCCGATGAGGTCATGTGCGGCTTTGGACGCACGGGTAAGTGGTTTGGATACCAACACAGCTCTGTGATCCCAGACCTCATCACCTTTGCAAAGGGTGTTACCTCTGGCTATATCGCTCTCGGTGGGGTTGTCATCAGCCAGGCAGTCTCAAAGACCTTTGATGAGCGAGTCTTTGCAGGTGGCATGACATACATGGGCCACCCTCTGGCATGTGCGACGGCAGTTGCAACTATCGATGTCATGAAGCAAGAGAAGATGCTCGAGAACGCAGCGATGATAGGTGAGAAAGTCTTGGGACCGGGGCTGCACGAATTGGCAAAGAGACACAAGGTCATCGGTGATATCCGGGGGGTAGGTGTCTTTTGGGGCGTGGATATGGTCAGTGATCGCGCGACGCACGAGCCCCTTGCACCATATGGCGCATCGAGTCCTGCGATGAACGAGTTAGTAGCGGCCTGTAAGAAGAATGGCTTGATGCCATTCAACAACTTTAACCGAATTCACTTGTGTCCTCCCTGCAATATCTCAGTCGAGGATGCTCAGCTCGGTATCGAGATCTTAGATAAATCATTGGGCGAAATCGCAAAATACTACACAGGCCTTTGATCTAACTCCATCTATATTGTACTTAATACATATGTGCACCCAGGCCTGGGTCCCATCTATCAGATCCAAGGTGGCCATGTATGTATGGATCAAATAACTACAGAGAAAGTCTTTCTAAATCACAGGCAGGAATTCCAAGAAAGGTAAAATTCGGGCCATACATATTTCCAATGTTGGTCATAAATTAAGTAAATATGTAGGGACTTGTTACTTTCTATAGAAGTGTAGTTAATAGAGTTCATCGGCTAGATACGCAGCAATATTTGCAAAATAACTTTGCTCATTCATCTTTAAAACACTCTCGATTGCTTGCTCCCACGTACTTCCCTTAGTAATGCTTTCAAGAAAAGAGTGCATTTGCTCAATTGAATGATTGAGATAAGTCCACTCTAAGGCAAACCAGCCTAGTGAATATCCTAAGCGCTTATTAAAGCAGAAATCTCTATTTTTCTTGAGGTCTTGAAGGACTGCCATCCAATCATCTTTTTTATAAATAGCTGCATTCGGATAAACCCCAAGAAGAAGCCTTTTCTCTGTCTCCCGATATGACGTCGGATCACCTTTCAAGGCTATGGGAGCGCCAAAGAGATTTGCTTGTCCTTCGGTAAACCAACAAGCTAGAGTGCTGGCTTTAGATGTTAAGTGGTTGTCTGACATTAGCTGCGATTGATAGATGTGAACTGCTTCGTGATGCACTACTAGTGGTGTGGGTGCATTCGTATAGTTACTGCCAATCAGATTGTATTGAGCAAATATTCCACCCTCTCGAACGCCAGTGCCATAACCTGTGAACATTTTATCTGTCACCTGGTAACCATTAAATAACCCCGTAACTTTATTCCAATTATTCCATACTCTACTTGCTGAATTAGGTCCTTCAAATTTTGCCGTATATTCATACCAACAATCCCAATCTTTTTCAGTCATTAACAACCAATTTACGCGGGACTTAGCTCGATAAACTCGTTCCCAGAACGAGGAGGCATCAATATAATTTCGTTTAATAAGATCTGCCATTGATTGATCAATGTTAGGACAGAGGACAAAGTTAAATTGAGAGCCTACGCTTCTAGAGGCTGTTAAAAAACGAGAGTAGAAATCTAAATACATTATCTCAAGTGGGGTTAAACTCTTGGGTGTTGGTGTTGGTGTTGGTGTTGGTGT
>SYEK01000031.1 GCA_005800815.1 Actinomycetota bacterium | reverse complement strand
ATAACTAAAACTATTGCTGTCATTGGCATTAACATGGCGAATGCGGCAAGACCAAAGGCTGGAACTAGGGCAAGTAAAATCTGCTCTGAGCCGTAGGCGCTGGAAGAAATGCAATCAGAGGATAAAATTCCAAGCGCGTATCTTTTTTTAAGCCGCTGATGACTTAGCGTATGTCGATTAAGGGGATTACCTAAAAGGATTCGCTTAATTTTGTATGAGATCGGATCTTTCAGGTGTGCGTGTTCAGTTAACACCTTAGGAGTAGGTGCGTTATCACTCCAAGACTTTGGCACTTTTTTAAACACACTCCTATACGAAGTTAGATCCTAAGTATACGCCTGTTTTTATGCGAGATTTTTTAAGCACACACAGTAAGCGTATGCTTATCTTTATGCAGTTAAAGACGCAGCTTTATATTGATGGTAAGTGGCTTGATGGTGCATCTACCATCCCAGTTACTGATCCAAGTGATGAATCAATCATTGCAAATGTTTCAGTTGCAACAGATGCCGATTGCGCACAAGCAGTAGATGCAGCTTCTCGCGCTTTTAAAACTTGGTCTAAAACTGCTCCTCGTATTCGTGGTGAAATATTACGCAAAGCATTTGAAATTATGGTGGCAGAGGCAGATCGCCTTGCTGAGATCATTTCTAAAGAAAATGGCAAAGTATTAAGTGATGCTAAAGGTGAGATTTTATACGCCGCAGAATTCTTCCGCTGGTTTTCAGAGGAGGCGGTACGAATAAATGGTGAGTTTAGAACAGCGCCTAGCGGTGATAAAAGAATTTTAGTAACCAAGCAACCAGTTGGAGTTTCATTATTGATTACGCCGTGGAATTTTCCAGCAGCTATGGCAACTAGAAAGATGGGACCAGCCCTGGCTGCTGGTTGCACAGTAATTTTAAAACCAGCTGGTGAGACTCCAATTACCGCTATAGCGCTTATTGAGATTTTAGAGCGCGCTGGAATACCGGCTGGTGTTGTTAATTTAATTCTGCCAGTGCCATCAGGGCCTGCAATAGCTAAGATTTTAAAGGACCCACGAGTTGTAAATCTTTCATTCACTGGTTCAACTGAGGTGGGCAGAGTCTTACTGAAAGAGGCAGCTGATCAAGTGATTCGTTGCTCAATGGAGTTAGGTGGTAACGCACCATTTTTAGTTTTAGCAGATGCCAACGTTGATGACGCAGTTGCAGGGGCTATGTTGGCAAAGATGAGAAATGGTGGCGCAGCCTGCACAGCAGCAAATCGTTTCTACGTTGATAACGAGGTTGCTGCTGAGTTTACCGAGAAATTAACAAAGGCTATGGGTTCACTAAAGGTTGCTCCAGGATTAGAGGCAGGCGCCCAACTTGGCGCAAGTGTTTCAGTTAAAGAGCGTAATAAAATTGCGCAATTAGTAGATGATTCAGTTACAAAGGGTGCAAAAATTAATGTTGGTGGTAAATCTGTTGAAGGGAGTGGTGCCTTCTACCAAGCCACCGTGCTCACGGTAAATAAAGATAATCCAATATTAAAACAGGAGATTTTTGGCCCAGTTGCCCCAATTGTTATTACATCATCTGACGAAGAGGCAATTACTCTGGCAAATGCCACAGAGTTTGGCCTTATTGCATACATATACTCATCTGATTTGAAGCGTGCAATTAGAACTGCTGAAGCACTTGAATCAGGAATGGTTGCTATAAATAAAGGTGTTATCTCAGATCCTGCGGCGCCATTCGGTGGCTTTAAACAATCAGGGCTCGGACGTGAAGGCGGCTTTGCCGGGATTGAAGAGTTTTTAGAAACTAAATATATTGGGGTTGAGATTTAATTCTTAAACCAGTCAATTGTCTTTTGAAGTGATACTTCGAATTTATCACGAGTAATATCTGGATAAAGCGCTTTAATTAATTTTGGATCATTTTTTGAGTGCAGAACATCACCTTTTCTTGGCGGCAAATATTTCACGTTTAAAGTTGGAAAATTAATATTCATTATTTCTAGGACTTGGTTTAAGGAAATGTTATTTCCATAGGCAAGATTTACAGGTTCAGGGTGTAGGATTTTTTTTGATATACAACTTAAAATTATATTAACAACTGTTCCTACATAGGTAAAATCCCTAGTTTGCAGCCCATCACCAAAAATCTCAATCTCATCACCATTTATACATTTAGAAATCCACTTGGGCAAGACGGCAGCGTACTCATGATCAGGACGTTGCCAAGGGCCAAATATGTTAAAGAATCTAAATGTTGATACTGGTAATCCGTAACTTTTTGCATAGGCAAGAGAAAGTGCTTCACCACTCATTTTTGATGCAGCGTATGGTGTAAGAGGCCTTAAAACCATATCCTCATTCTTTGGTAAGGTCATATTTGACCCGTAAACCGATGAGGATGAGCTAAAAATATAATGTGAACCAGAACCACGTGCAGCTTCTAATACGTTTAAAGTTCCAGTGGAATTAACATCATGTGTTGCTATTGGATCTCTAATTGATCTTGGTACTGAGCCTCTTGCTCCTAGGTGTACAACTACGTCACAATCTTTAATCGCATTATTTAAATTATTAGTGTCTAGAATGCTGGCATTTATAAAATCTGCATCTTTTGGGATATTCTGCTTTAGCCCCGTAGATAGATCATCAAATATTTTTACATCATATCCGTGCTCTAGTAAACTTAGCACAAGATTGGTGCCAACAAAGCCGGCTCCACCAGTAACTAGAACCTTCATATGCCCCTTATTTTTTAATTAACTTAATAATTTGAGTGTGTAACTATTTTTTAACCTTGTATCCTTTCGGACACTTAGGGTTGCCACCACTTACTTTTTTAGTAGTTTTACCCTTAACACAAAGTATTGTTTTTTTACTTACAACAGGCACTACGGGTTTAGCAATAGTGCCAGTTAACATAATTGTTGCGGTAGTAAAGACTGGAGCAAGAGTTGAGCTACCACCCTGTGTTGCTGTAATCACGCAATTTCCGGCCATAAGTAGATTTAGGGTTGCACCCGCTACTGAGCAAGATTCCACTGATGTAGTTGAGTATGTGATAGCTCCACCACTTGATGCAGCTGCTGTAAGGGCCAAGGTTTTGCCAGAAATATCAACTGTTGTAGGGGGCGTAAATGTAATGGTTTGTGCATCTCTTGTTACCTCGAATGAAACATTATAAAGATCTGACGCAAGGTAGGAGGCATTGGCCTCACTCTGATAAGTAAGGGTGCAGGTACCACCACCGACTATTTGAACATAGAAGCCAGCTGCTATACAAACAGTTGGTGTGATTGCCTGTGGCAGTACATAAACACCAGTTGAGCTATATACTCTAAAAATTTCAATTGTTTTTGGTAGATTCTTTGAAGTTTGATTTGCGATCACACTCATTATTAAATCCGGCTTAGTTCGCCCTGCTGTAACTGTGACTACTTGAGTGCTTTCTTTAGCTGCGTAATCTTTAGTTTTTGCAGTAGAGACCTTAAAAACACAACTTCCAGTAGCAATTAATTTAAGTTCCTTACCGTCGGTCGAACATACCACCGGAGTAGTAACACTTACTATTAAAGGTAGTGCTGGGACTCTTACCTCAAAATATTTACTTGGCACATAAGTTTCGCCAACCTTCCAAATAGGAGGGTTGGTATTATTATAAGTTGCAGGATTATTGTAGGAAATACCAAGAGTCGTGTCATGTGTTGGTCCCACAAATGTGTTATAAGTAAGATTTAAATCACCACTGTTTCTTACTAACAGCGCGTACTCGGCACCAATTAAATCTCTAAGCTTACTTGGGGTAATAACACCTGTTCCATATGTATATCCAGCAGATGAATTATTTTCAATCTCTGCTATCGAAACTGAGTAAGCTCCCGCTAAGACGGCTTGCGAAACCTTAAGTGTTCCTTTAAATGTTACTTTTGTTAGCGCTAAGTTAACAGGTGAGTCAGTACGAATTAATTTTGTAAATATGGTACTACCGTATGGACCGATTAGAGTGACTTGAGTGTTGGTGTTACTTATTCCACTTGGGTGAGTAACAACCAATTCGAACACAACATTTGTATTTACTGAGACTAGATCGAAATCATTGGGGGTAAAGGTGAAAGACTCAACAACCGGGCGCACATTTGCTTGAGCAACTCCTGGTGCTAAACCAACCATCAACAAAATGGCAACAAGTGCTGATTTAATCTTCATTTTTTCTCCTTTAGTAATACCTAACCTTATTATGGATAGATCAAATATTGCTGTGTTCTGGCGGAGGATGAGGGATTTATCGTCTTCAACCTGGGTAATTCCCCGTTTTTTAGGTAAACGGTTCATAAATCGACAGCGTAGTCCGCAAACTCGAACCTGTAAACAGTTAATCCACTAAAGGGACGGTGAAATTATGACGTGGCCGCAGGCTTTGCCGGATGCAAAGTGCTCCACCGCTTGAGCACTAAGTTCTAATGGTAATTTTTTAGCTATCACAGGAGTAATCCGCTTCCTTGCCAAATCTTCAAGCAGCACAGAGAGATCATCTTTATTTTCAGATTGAGTAAAGGCCTTTATAGACTCTTTGATAAATAAGGACAGTAGAGCTGTTGCCATAAGCCGACTAAGACCACTAGAGCCAGGATTTGCCGCGGATCCAACGATTACTAATCTGCCACTTGATTTCAACGACCTTCGCAATTGTTTTATCGACAGGAAACTTGAAGTATCGATAATACAATCAAAGGCACCAGTTATTGATTCTGATTCGTAATCAATAACTTGGTGAGCTCCCAAAGTTCTAACGTAGCTCTTCTTAGATCCCCGACATACACCGGTTACCTCTGCTCCAAGTCCCACCGCTATCTGCACTGCAAATGAGCCAACGCAGCCAGAGGCACCAATGATCAAAACTTTTTGTCCAGCGCCAACTTGGCCGTGTTTTCGAACCGCTTGAAGCGCTGTGCTAGCAGACACTGGAATTGTCGATGCTTCATCAAAATCCACTCTGTCAGGTAGGACGGCTACACGCTTTGCACGGGCAACTACTAGATCTGCAAATGCACCTGGTGCAGTTCCGCAGACTCGATTTCCAACTTTTAAATCCTTTACCTCATTACCAATCTCAATCACTGTTCCAGCAAATGATTGCCCCGGACGCATCCGTGGTTTACGAAGCCCTGCAAATAATCTAACAAGTGAGATATCTGCTGTTATCAGATGCAGAACTGCGGCATAGACGCTGGCCGCCTCTACCTTTACCAGAACTTGTTTTGAACCGATCTTGGGCGTTGGTATTTCTGATAAAACCAAGGAGTCTAAGCCGTACTTTCCTTGAGTTATCGCTCGCATTCAAATCCCATTCCACTGATTTGGAAATTATATAGGTCTGGCGGAGGATGAGGGATTTGAACCCTCGAGACTCTCGTCTACGCGTGTTCGAGACGCGCGCACTCGGCCGCTATGCGAATCCTCCAACAACAGAGAACGTATGTTCCCTGTAGTGCGGAGGATGAGGGATTTGAACCCTCGATAGGTTGCCCTATACACGCTTTCCAAGCGTGCGCACTCGGCCGCTATGCGAATCCTCCCGAGGGGAGCACTCTATCGGTGGCTATAACTATGATTACGCCAGATCCCTCGTACGGCGCTATCCGTGCTGAACTCCCCCAGGGCAGGAATGCAGCAAGGGTAGGTACGCTCTGGCGGGTGTGCGAGGGGTCCTAAAAAATTTTCGCAACGAGAAGTAAAGAAGGGCGAGGGATGTCATTAGCTTTATATCGTAAGTATCGTCCCTCAATCTTCACCGATGTCATTGGTCAAGATCATGTGACTGTTCCGCTCTCCAATGCATTGGAGTCACATCGCACACATCATGCATATTTATTTAGTGGGCCACGTGGTTGTGGAAAGACATCGAGTGCACGGATCATGGCGCGCTCGCTCAACTGTGAAAAAGGGCCCACACCAAATCCATGCGGGCTTTGTCAATCCTGTAAGGATCTAGTCGCTAACGGCCCGGGCTCATTAGATGTGATTGAACTAGATGCTGCGACCCATGGCTTGGTCGATGATGCGCGCGATCTGCGCGATAAGGCATTCTTTGCACCCGTACAAAGCCGCTACAAGATCTATATCATTGATGAGGCACATCAACTCGGACCAGGGGCCGCTAACGCCCTCTTGAAGGTCGTCGAAGAGCCACCCCCACATGTTATTTTTATCTTCGCAACAACTGAGCCAGATAAGTTGATCGCAACTATTCGTTCGCGTACTCATCATTATCCATTTCGTCTTGTGCCCCCTGGAACACTGGGAGCGCATTTAGAGAAGATCTGTGGGCTTGAAGGTGTCAGTGTGGCCAAAGGTGTGATCCCACTTGTTGTTCGCGCATCTGGAGGATCAGTCCGTGATGCCTTATCGGTACTGGGCCAGCTTTTAGCCGGTGCTGGAAGTGATGGTGTCAGTTATGAGATTGCCATCCAATTATTGGGCTTTACCGATGGCGCCCTACTCGATGATGCTATCGATGCGATCGCAGCCCACGATGGTGCATCCCTGTTCAAGACAATCAATCAGGTCATCGAATCAGGCCATGACCCACGTCGATTCACCGCCGATATGTTGGAGCGAATCCGTGATCTGATGATCGTGGATGCGCTCAAAGACTCATCACCCACCTCAATTTTGCGCGACTTGCCCGATGATCAGATGGAGCGCATGCGCAATCAAGCCGGACGTATCGGCTCGGCCAATCTCTCGCGCGCAGCCGACATCACAGCTGAAGGACTTACTCAGATGCGTGGTGCAACAGCTCCTCGATTGATGCTCGAACTCATCTGTGGCCGCATCCTCTTACCTATCGGTGATGCAAGTGAGTCTGGGATGCTCTCTCGAATCGAACGGTTGGAGCGAGCAGAAAACCTTGCCCCTATGACCTCGGCTCCCTCTTCAAAGGTTCGCACGGTGGAGCCAAAAAAAACGACAGGCTCCACTCACCTGACCCCTGAGCTCACTGAGTCTAAAGTCGAAGGAGCAAAACCATCTGTGGTCCAGCCAGCTCCTACACCGCAAGGAGCATTTGACATCACGGCCCTTCGCCGCGCTTGGCCCGATGTCATCGAAGATGTCAAGAAGCGTCGCAGGCTCACCTGGTCACTTCTGAGTGCATCTGCGCAGGTATTAGCCGTGGATGAGAGTGCAATCACGATAGGAATCATGAATGCTGGGGCCCGTGACTCATTCATACGATCAGAGTCGGATGAGATTTTGCGCAAAGCCTTCGTCGATGTCGTCGGTATAGATCGAAAAATCGAGTGTGTCGTTGATCCATCGGTAGAT
Source organism: Actinomycetota bacterium (assembly GCA_005800815.1). Taxonomy (GTDB): domain Bacteria; phylum Actinomycetota; class Actinomycetes; order Nanopelagicales; family Nanopelagicaceae; genus Planktophila. Next base: position 9,567 of record SYEK01000031.1, on the reverse strand, counting down.
ACGACGCTGGCAATCAAGGGCGATACCCGAACATCAGAGGCACCAAGTGATCAGACATTACTTTCAGGTGCTGCGCTGTTGGCACAAGAGCTCGGCGCAAAATTGATTGAGAAGTAAGGATGTCGGGAATGTATGAAGGTGCGATTCAAGATCTCATCGATGCGCTAGGTCGTCTGCCAGGTATTGGTCCTAAATCGGCCCAGCGCATCGCCTTTCACATCTTGCAGGCCGATCCTGAGATCGCTAGGGCTCTCGTTGATTCGATTCGCACCGTAAAAGAGCGGGTCAAGTTCTGTGTGATCTGTGGCAACGTCTCTGAGGAGGATGAGTGTCGAATCTGCCGCGATCCTCGTCGCGAGAACACATCTATCTGTGTGGTTGAAGAGAGTAAAGATGTCATTGCAATCGAGCGCACCCGTGAGTTTCGGGGCAAGTATCATGTGCTCGGTGGTGCGATATCTCCCATCGATGGAGTCGGTCCAGAGCAGTTACGTATCCGCGAACTGATGGTGCGCCTGGGTGATCTGCAGGTCAAGGAGGTCATCTTGGCCACCGATCCAAATCTTGAGGGCGAGGCCACAGCGACCTACCTTGCCCGCATGATCAAGGCCTTGGATATCAAAGTCTCGCGCCTGGCCTCTGGTCTGCCGGTGGGTGGGGATCTGGAGTATGCCGATGAGATCACCCTTGGTCGCGCCTTTGAGGGCCGGCGCAGCGTTTAATCTCACTATGTGACACGCTCAGCATCTCATATAGTGAGAAATCTAGGAAATACCACAGCCACATCGGGCCTGATGCGCGAGCATTAAGACATGGGACTCATCGTTCAAAAGTACGGCGGCTCATCTGTGGCCGATGCCGAGGGGATGAAGCGCGTTGCCAATCGGATCGTGGCGGCAAAGCGCGATGGTAACCAGGTCGTTGTTGTGGTCTCGGCCATGGGAGATACCACCGATGAGCTCATCGATTTAGCCGAGCAGATCACACCGATCCCATCGGGGCGTGAGTTAGATATGTTGCTCACCGCCGGAGAGCGGATATCAATGGCGCTGCTTGCGATGGCGATATCCAATCTTGGACATGAGGCTCGCTCATTTACAGGCAGTCAAGCCGGTGTGATCACGACATCGGCTCATGGTCGCGCTCGCATCATCGATGTGACACCGGGGCGGATTCAAGAGGCGTTGAAAGAGGGTGCGATTGCAATCGTGGCTGGCTTTCAGGGAATCTCCCAGGATACAAAAGATGTCACGACGTTAGGTCGAGGCGGAAGTGATACCACCGCAGTTGCACTTGCAGCGGCCCTTGATGCCGATGTCTGTGAGATCTATACCGATGTCGATGGTGTCTATAGCGCCGATCCACGGGTGGTATCAAATGCCCGCAAACTCAAGAGTGTCACATATGAAGAGATGCTCGAGCTAGCGGCAAGTGGCGCAAAAATCCTGCATCTGCGCTGCGTTGAGTATGCACGTCGCTTTAATCTACCGATTCACGTACGTTCATCTTTTTCTACCAATGAAGGAACTTGGGTGGTTGCGGATCATCCAGAGGGAGCAGATATGGAACAGGCGATTATCTCAGGCATCGCACATGATAAGAGTGAGGCAAAGATTACAATCGTCGGTGTACCTGACCGGACAGGAGTTGCTGCACGCATATTCCAAGCCATTGCCGATGCCGATATCAATATCGATATGATCGTCCAGAACGTATCTGCTGCAGCTACTGGTCTGACCGATATCTCATTTACTCTGCCCAAGGCAGAGGGAGCCGATGCCACGGTAATCCTGCAGAAATTACAGGGTGAAGTCGGCTATGCATCGATTCAATACGATGATCAAATTGGCAAGCTCTCACTCGTAGGTGCTGGGATGCGCTCACATCCAGGTGTGACGGCCACGTTTTTTGGTGCTCTCTCTGCAGCGGGGGTGAATATCGAGATGATTTCAACCTCTGAGATCCGCATCTCTATCATCTGTCGCGAGGGCGATATCGAGCGGGGAGTCAAAGCTGCCCATACCGCCTTTGACCTTGATGCCGATCAGAGCCAGGCCGTCATCTATGGAGGCACTGGTCGATGAGTAAACCCTCACTTGCAGTCGTTGGTGCAACTGGCGCGGTGGGCACCGTGATGCTCGGGATCCTCTCAGAGCGCCCAGATGTCTGGGGAGAGATCCGTCTGATCGCATCGGCGCGCAGTGCTGGCAAGAAACTCATCTGTCGCGGTGAAGAGTTGAGCGTTGTCGCGCTGACTCCAGAGAGCTTTGATGGCATTGATGTAGCGATGTTTGATGTTCCCGATGAGATCTCAAAAGAGTGGGCACCGATTGCAGCATCTCGTGGCGCTCTCGTTGTCGATAACTCAGGTGCATTTCGTATGGATGCCGATGTCCCTCTTGTCGTGCCTGAAGTGAATCCACAAGAGGTGAAGAATCGTCCCCGCAGGATTATCTCAAATCCTAATTGCACGACCTTGTCGATGATCGTCGCACTCGGTGCGCTGCATCGAGACTATGACTTACAAGAGTTGGTCGTCTCCTCGTATCAAGCAGCATCGGGTGCTGGACAGGCAGGCATTGATATATTGCGTGAACAGATCTCCTTGGTCGCAGGTACGACTGCAGGGGATGGGCCAGGAGATCTGCGCACCATCATCTCTGACAATGGACCTTTTCCCGCACCTCTTGCCTTAAATGTCGTGCCATGGGCTGGCTCACTCAAAGCCGATGGATACTCATCGGAGGAGCTCAAAGTGCGTAATGAGTCACGAAAGATCCTTGGTCTGCCTCATTTGAAGGTCTCTGTTACATGTGTGAGAGTACCCGTCATGACAACCCACTCACTCACAGTCCATGCAGTATTTGCAAAAGAGCCTTCACGAAAAGGGGCCCAAGAGATCTTGCAAAATACTGCAGGAGTCAAGTTGGTCGATGATCCTGAAAACTATAAGTTTCCTACACCTGCCGATGCAGTAGGTACGGATGCGACTTGGGTGGGCCGGGTCCGTAAAAGCCTTGATGATCCCATGGCCTTAGATATGTTCGTCTGCGGAGATAATCTACGCAAAGGCGCTGCACTCAACACCGCGCAGATCGCTGAACTTCTCGCGATAGAGTTGACATCATGAGTATCAAAGACAGACTACGCGCCGATCTCACAGAGGCGATTCGCAGTCGCGATGAGATTACTTCGGGCACTATCCGTATGGTCCTGACTGCACTCACTAATGAAGAGGTCTCGGGTAAAGAGGCGCGAACTTTGAGTGATGATGAGGTCATCAGTGTCCTCTCACGAGAGGCCAAGAAACGTCGTGAGGCCGCCGAAGCATTTGAGAGCGGTGGGCGTGGTGATAGAGCGGCGCTAGAGAAGGCTGAGGGTGAGGTGATTGCTAGATATCTGCCTGCGCAATTAAACCTAGATGAGATCAAGAAGATGATCTCAGATGCAGTTGCATCAACTGGAGCCAGCGGACCTGGCGATATGGGCAAGGTAATGGGTGCGATCAAGCCTCTGGTTGCAGGTAAGGCAGATGGCTCTATAGTTTCCTCCCTAGTGAAAGAGGCGTTAAATAAATGAAGTTCGAATATGTGACCGTGCCATTGCTCTCTCATGCAACCAAGCAGATCCTTGATACATGGGGCTCAGATGGCTGGGAGCTGGTTCAAGTAATCCCAGCACCAGGCACTGGCGAACAACTTGTCGCCTATATGAAGCGAGAAATCAAATGAATGTAGTTGATGTACATGCAAAGTTAATCGAGCTCGGGCTTGAACTGCCCGTTGCCGCTAAACCAGTTGCCGCCTACGTTCCAGCGATTCGCACAGGAAATCTTGTCTTTACCGCTGGCCAGTTGCCCTTGGTCAATGGCGAGATGGCCGGTGTTGGTAAAGTTGGTGCAGAGATAACACCTGAGCGTGCAAAAGAGCTTGCTCAGATTTGTGCGCTCAACGCCCTTGCCGCTGTTGCCACCGTTGCTCACGTGAATAAGATTACAAAGATTGTGCGAGTCGTGGGATATGTCAATGGTGTAGCCGGCTTTATCAATGCACCAATTATCGTTAATGGAGCAAGTGAATTATTTCTCTCTATCTGGGGCGATGGTGCAAAGCACGCGCGTAGTGCCGTGGGAATCGCAGAGCTACCCCTGAACTCTCCTGTTGAAATCGAACTGACAGTCGAGATTACTGACTAAGGACTGCGGTTACTTCCCACGCTTTGATAGGCGCTCGAGATCGGTTATCAAAACCGCTCGGCCATCGAGTTTTAACCAACCACGACCAGCAAAGTCTGCGAGGGCTTTATTGACGGTCTCACGTGATGCCCCGACCAACTGCGCTAACTCCTCTTGAGTCAGATCATGGAGTACATAAAGACCCTCAGGGCTCTGCTTTCCAAAGCGCTCACCCAGATCGATCAATGCCTTAGCCACGCGGCCAGGCACGTCGGAGAAAACCAAATCACCAACAGCCTCGTTCGTGCGGCGAAGGCGCTGGGCTAAGCGGGCTAGGAGATGTAAGGCCACTGCAGGGTTTAAGGCAAGCCATGGGATTAAATCCTTATGGCTAAGGCTCAATAGCTTTGCATCGGTTACTGCAGTAGCAGTGGATGTGCGAGGGCCGGGATCAAAGAGACTGAGCTCACCAAACATCTCACCTGGTCCAAGGATGGATAAGAGATTCTCGCGACCATCACCGCTTGATGTTCCAAGCTTTAATTTTCCATCAAGGACGACGTACAGGTGATCACCATCATCGCCCTCAGCAAAGAGCACACTCCCTCGAAGAATCTTCACAGGACTCATCGATGCGCGCAGAGATGCCGCTGCTACATCATCAAGGGCGGTAAAGAGTGGGGCTTTGCGGAACACATCATCTTCTGGGCTCACGAGGAGTACTTTAGCCCTATGCAGGCCTATAAGGAGAATCGAAAGCAAGCCAGGGCTATTTACCGCATACTCACCAAGACATACCCAGATATACGTTGTGAATTAGATTTCAAGACACCTTTAGAGTTGATGATCGCAACGGTCCTAAGTGCCCAGTGCACAGATAAGAGAGTCAACACCGTTACACCTGCTCTCTTTAAGCGATATAAGAATGTGAAAGCACTTGCTAAAGCCGATCTGAGCGATATCGAGAAGCTTGTCTTTCAGACCGGTTTTTATCATGCAAAGGCACGTCACATAAAGGGATTGGCGGTAAAGATCCTCACTGATTTCAATGGAGAGGTTCCACAAACTATTGAGGAGCTTGTGACGTTGCCGGGCGTTGGTCGCAAAACGGCAAATGTCGTTCTAGGGCATGCCTTTGATACCCCAGGAATCACAGTCGATACTCACTTTGGTCGTCTAGCCCGCCGCTTTGGGTGGACAGATGAGAGGGATCCCGTCAAAGTCGAGCATATAGTCGGTGAGTTGATTCCCCAGCCAGAGTGGACGAATCTCTCTCAACGCCTGATTTGGCATGGACGACGGATTTGTCACTCACGAAAGCCTGCATGTGGAGCCTGCCCGGTCGCCAAACTCTGCCCAAGTTATGGGATGGGCGAGATGGATGTTGAGAAAGCTAGGCTGCTGGTAAAGACGGATAGGGATTTCATTTGAGAACAATAGGTGTGTTCATATCTTTCTTACTTCTGACAAGTTGTGCAGCACCTGAGCCAGAGATAGCAGGCAAGCTTGTCTCATGTGCCTCACTTGCTACGGCAGGTGTTGCTAACCCGATTCAATTGGGCTGCCTTGATGGTTCAGAGGGTGTGGCGGTAAATGCCTTGAAGGGACCGATGCTCATCAATGTCTGGGGCTCATGGTGCGCGGCATGTAAGGCAGAGATGGGTTATTTCCGGGCTTTCTATGACAGAGCCCAGGGCAAAGTGGAGTTAGTCGGGATCGATGTCGAAGAGGCATCGATAAAGCATGGGCAGGATTTTGTTCTCACTCACGGCATGACCTGGCCCAATCTCTACGATGGTGATGGCAGCTCACGTGCATACTTTGGAATGGGCGTACCCGTTACCTGGTTCATCTCTGCAGATGGCTCCATCGCCCACAAAAAGATTGGTGAGATCAAGAGTGAGGAAGAGTTAATTGCACTGACCAAGAAGTATCTGGGGATAGAGCTCTAGTCCTCATCCTTAGCGCTCTGTAATCCTGCGGCGATAAGCTTCATGACATTCGGATCAGCTAATGTCGTTGCATCCCCCACTTGGCGATCTTCAGCGACATCTTTGAGCAAGCGGCGCATGATCTTGCCGCTGCGTGTCTTGGGTAGTTCATTGACTATCAAGATCTGACGGGGCTTGGCAATGGGACCTATCTGTTTTGCCACGTGATTTCTCAGTTCCACCAAAAGCGCCTCACCATCGGCATGTGCGATCCCACCACGCAAGATGACGAAGGCGACGATTCCTTGGCCTGTCATCGCATCGGCAGCGCCAACGACGGCAGCCTCTGCCACGGCCTCATGTGAGACAAGGGCTGATTCGACTTCAGTGGTTGAGATTCGATGTCCTGAAACATTCATCACATCATCAACTCGGCCGAGTAACCAGATCGCACCATCCTCATCTAACTTTGCACCATCTCCAGCAAAGTAGATTCCTTCAAAGCGTGACCAGTACGTCTGCTTGTATCGATCATCCTCACCCCAGATACCCCGCAACATAGATGGCCAAGGTTTATCTAAAATTAAAAATCCACCACGTCCATTTCCTACTGGCTTCGCCGAGTCATCTACGACCTGGGCACTGATACCAGGGAGCACACCCATCGCTGAGCCAGGTTTGGTTGCGGTGATACCTGGTAATGGTGAGATCATGATTGCACCTGTCTCGGTCTGCCACCACGTATCAACAATGGGACATCTGTTTCCACCGATAATTTCGCGATACCACATCCAAGCCTCAGGGTTGATCGGTTCGCCAACCGAGCCAAGTAAACGAAGAGTTGTGAGATCGTGTGCGCAAGGAAACTCATCGCCCCACTTCATCCATGTACGGATCAAGGTTGGCGCCGTGTACAAAATTGTCACACCGTACTTTGCAATGATTTCAAATATACGACCCTTATGGGGGGTATCGGGAGTTCCTTCATACATGACTTGCGTGGTGCCATTGATCAAAGGGCCATAAACGATGTAACTATGTCCAGTGATCCATCCAACATCTGCCGTGCACCAATAAACATCACTCTCGGCTTTGATATCAAAGACAACTTTGTGAGTGTAAGCGACCTGTGTTAAGTAGCCGCCAGTCGTATGGAAAATACCCTTTGGTTTAGCGGTGGTACCCGATGTATAGAGGATGAATAAAGGGTGCTCAGAGTCAAAGCTCTGTGCAACATGCTCCAAAGGCTGCCGATCCACGATTTCATGCCACCAGATATCCCGATCACTCCAGGCAGTCTCCTGCTTGGTCCGTGCAACGACCAATACCTTTTCGACATTGTGTTTGCCTTTGAGTGCCTCATCAACGGCAGGCTTCAAAGCAAATGCAGCACCCTTTCTAAATCCACCATCGGCGGTGATCACTAACTTCGCATCGGCATCTTGGATCCGTGAGAGCAGAGCATCTGCTGAGAACCCACCAAAGACAACCGAGTGAGGCGCGCCGATACGTGCACATGCCAGCATCGCAATCGCTGCCTCTGGAATCATCGGCATATAAATGGCGACCCGATCACCTGCGGTAATCCCAATTTCGGTCAAGGCATTTGCAGCTTTTTTGACCTCCATTAGTAGTTGTGCATATGTGATGGTCTGGGTATCTCCAGGCTCGCCTTCAAAATAAAAAGCGACTCGATCACCGCGACCTTGGCCAACGTGGCGATCCAGGGCGTTGACTGAGGCATTTAACTTTCCACCCACAAACCATTTGGCGTAGGGCATATCCCACTCCAATACTGCGCTCCATGGTTGTTCCCAAGTCAACTCGCGGGCTTGGGCCTGCCAGAAAGCCAGAGGATCTCTTTCGGCGCGCTCATAGATCTCTGGCTGCGCATTTGCACTTGCTGCGAATTCGATGCCCGGTGCAAAGCATCGCTCCTCGTGTAGGAGGTTCTCGAGTGATTCGTGGGCCTGGCTCATAACCCGTCAGAGTACCTGTTCTGGATTGTTATCAACAAGGAGAGAGAAGAGTGGTTTTTTATGAGTGGTTTAGGCCAATGATTCGCCCCGGAAAGGAGTCCAGATGTTGACCTCATTTATTCTCATGCTCTTAAAACTTCTCAGTAGCCCAGTGTTGGTAGCGGCCTTAGCCAAGTTCTTAGCCAACGCTTTGAAGACCTTGAGCTAGCCGCTGGTGATATGGCCCTCGCCCCACCCGAGTTGGGGGCCATTTCGCGCCGCTTTTGTTGGAATCACTAGTTAAGTGAGAGGATTGGCCGTAAGCCTCTAGATAGTCCAAAGATGCGCTCTCCTAGAGTTTTACATCAGAGCGACTAGGAGCCACAGTGCCAATAGCAACTCCCGAAACGTATGTAGATATGTTGGCTCGCGCCAAGAAGGGCGCCTTTGCCTATCCAGCGATCAACGTCTCATCATCACAAACCATCATCGCTGCCATTCGTGGCTTTGCCGAAGCGCAATCAGATGGGATCATCCAATTTTCGTGGGGTGGTGCTGAATATGCCTCAGGATCAACGGTAAAAAATATGGTCGATGGCGCGCTCGCCCTGGCCGAGTACGCCCACATTGTCGCAAAGAACTACAACGTCAATATTGCAATCCATACCGACCACTGCCCAGCTGAGAAGTTAGATGGCTTTATGCGCCCACTTTTAGTAATTGGTGCCCAACGAATTGCATCAGGCAAGGCCCCTTTATTCAACTCGCATATGTGGGATGGCTCAGCCGTTTCCATGGTTGAGAATATGAAGATCTCAAAAGAGTTGTTGGCGATGTCAAAAGCTGCTCGTACGATTCTTGAGATTGAAATCGGAGTAGTCGGTGGCGAAGAAGATGGCGTCGAGGCAAAACATGATGCCAAGCTGTATTCAACTCCAGAGGATGCTCTCATGACTCTTGAGACACTGGGGGCCGATGATCTCTACATGATTGCAGCCACATTTGGAAATGTTCATGGTGTGTATAAGCCAGGCAATGTTGTCTTACAGCCCAAGATCTTGGCAACGTTACAGGATGCTGTATCGAAGAAACTCGGCATGGCTGCAGGAAGTAAGCCTATGAACCTAGTATTTCATGGGGGCTCTGGCTCGCTGCTCTCAGAGATCCGTGAATCCTTGGATTACGGGGTTATCAAGATGAATATTGATACCGATACACAGTATGCATTTACTCGCCCAGTAGTTGATCACATGCTCAAAAACTACGATGGAGTTCTGCGTATCGACGGAGAAGTTGGCAATAAAAAACTTTATGATCCCCGCGCATGGGGTAAGGCGGCTGAGGCTGGCATGGCCGCTCGTGTCGTACGTGGCTGCGAAGATCTTCGCTCAGTTGGCACTTCTTCACTCAAATAATCTCTCAATAGAAAGGCTTGGCCAATGCCCGCACTTGTCTTGCTCGGGGCCCAATGGGGCGATGAGGGCAAGGGTAAAGCTACGGATTT
>SYEK01000030.1 GCA_005800815.1 Actinomycetota bacterium | reverse complement strand
GCTACCGAGCTGCTCCACCCCGCGTCGTAGACCCAATCTTAGGCGTGTGAGTAGGTAAAGACCAAATCCTTATTTCTTTGTTTGTGCGGCTATCGCCGATGCAATCGCAGATTTCAATCGATCCTGTGCTCGGCCATATGCGGCAAAGTCACCCTTTGCAAGGGCGGCCTGTCCATCGGCCAGGGCCTGCTTTGCACTTGCAAGTGCGCTAGCAAGAGAGTCGTTGGTAGTTCCGGTGGTTGGAGTTGTATTTCCGCTTGATGAAGTTGTTCCGGAGTTTCCACCGAATACTTGATCGAGGGCACCCTTTAATGTGTCGTCATATCCGATCTGGTCACCGAATGAGACAAGTACTTTTTGTAGTAATGGATATGCCGCAGTATTTGATGTCGCACGGACATAGACGGGTTGGACATAGAGCAGACCACCACCAACGGGAAGAGTGAGCAGGTTACCTAGAACCACATCGGAGCCACCTCGGCGAAGTAGAGATAGAGAGTTGGCAACCTCTGGTTTTGCCTCAAAGTTAGATGCAACCTGTGAAGGCCCTGCGATGTTGGTGCTTCGAGGTAACTGTAGAACCGTGATCTTGCCGTAGTTCGGGCCAGGATCAGAGTTGACTGCAGCAAATGCAGATAAGTTCTCACGTCCACCACGTGGAACAAATGGTGTAGTCAGGGCAAACTCTGATTTTGCATTCCCAGGCATTTGAAGAGTCAGGTAGTAAGGAGGTTGTGCGCCTGCATTGGCACCAAATGTCGATGGATCGCGAGGTACGCGCCAGAAATCCTGGCCACCATAGAAGGCGGCCGCTGTCTGCACATGATAGGCAGAGAGAATTTCGCGTTGAATACGGAACATATCCTCTGGATAGCGAATATGGGACAAGAGCTCTTTGGATATCTTGGACTTTGCAGTGACAGTGCCTGGGAAGGCCTTGCTCCATGTGGCTAAGACGGGATCTTTTTCATCCCACTGATAGAGAGTGACTGTCCCATCGTAGGCATCGACAGTTGCTTTGACCGAGTTACGGATGTAGTTCACGCTTTGGTTTCCCTGCGCCGTGATCGCAGATGAGTTCGCGGTGAGTACATCAGATGTTGCACTCGATAACGTTGTCTGGCGTGAGTATGGATAGCCAGCACTTGTTGTGTAGCCATCGATGATCCATAAGACCTTCCCATCGATGAGCGCTGGGTATGGATCGCCATCAAGGGTCAACCAAGGTGCGACCTTGGCTACGCGCTCACGGGGGTTGCGCTCGAAGAGAATCTTTGAATCCTTGTTAATCAGTGAGGATAGAAGAATACGTTGCTCTTGGTACTTAAGGGCAAAGACGATCTTATTGAGCAGAGATCCCACTGGAACCCCTCCCGTACCTGTGTATGTGAAGTTCTTCTGACCACTGGCCGATGCATCATCGGGATAGTCGAACTCAACGGGAGAGTCCGTCTTTACCCCACCGATGATCGAATAATCTGGGGTATTTTCACCGAAGTAGATACGTGGCTCGAAACTACCTAGACCCTTCGTTGGGGGTAGATCACCAACGACAAAGGATGGCTTGCCATCTGCATCACGAGCATTTGCATAGGCGGCAACGAAGCCAAAGCCATGTGTGTAAACAAGGTGATCGTTAATCCAGTTACGCGATGGGTTCCCGTTGATGTTGAGCTCACGCACGGCGACAACGACATCACGCTTGACACCATCAATGGTGTAGCGATCGAAATCTAAGGACTCAGGGAAGGCGTAGTAAGGCTTGATCTGCTGGAGTTGGCGGAAGGTCGCTGAGAGAACATTGGGATCCATCAAACGGATGTTTGCAATAGTCGCAGCATCCTTGGATAGTTGTCCGGCAGATGTAGCGATAGTTGCCTGATAATCATTGATGGTGACGGCATCTAAGCCAAAGGCGGCGCGAGTGGCATCGATATTGCGCTGAATAAATGGTGCCTCTTTTGATGACTCACTGGGCTTGACTTGGAACTGTTGGATCGCACCTGGGTAGAGACCTGCGATGAGTACTGATGAGATAACAAGTAGCGCAGTACCAGCTGCGGGAAGTAGCCATGAGCGACGGATGATGTTTGCAAAGAACAAAAGTGCACAGACCACAGCGATGGCCGATAAAATTGCCTTTGCAGGAAGGACCGCATTGACATCGGTATAAGTAAGACCTGTGATTAATCTGCTCTCCTTCAAGGCGAGTGCGTAGCGATCAAACCAATAGGCGACCGCCTTGAGGAGTACGACACCACCCAAGAGAACAGAGAGTTGAACACGCGCCGCTACAGTGGTGCGATCCTCTTGGACCTGTAGCCGGATTCCTCCATAGAGGTAGTGAACAATCGTTGAGGCGATGATTGCAAGGACAAGGGTTGAGATTCCCCAAGCGATGAGAGTCTGCCAAAAAGGGAGGCGGAAAGCGAAGAAGGAAATATCCATGTTGAACTGTGGATCTGTGACCCCAAACGGAGTTGCATTCTTGAAAACTAACCATGTCGACCACAACATCGAGCCCGATGTTCCGGCAAAGTAAAAGAGAGCAAGACCCAGACCAATGACTACTAAGCGTTTGATTGGTTCGATCTGTCCGCGGTAGCGCTCCAGATTATCGGCCTCAACGGCCATCGGTACATAGAGCGGGCGTCGCTTGTAGGCGATGATGATATTCAGAAGTATTAGGCAGGAAGTAATCAATCCAGCGCCAACAAAGAGAGTAGCCTTCGTCAAGAGTACCGTTGACCAGACCGATGTGAACTCCACGGATTTGAACCAGAGCCAGTCGGCATAAAACCCGCTCAAGGAGACAAGTGCGATGCCAAGGGCAATCACAACTCCGATCGTGATTGCGAGTGGACCCGGGCGACGTTTGAGGTTGAACTGAGGCACTGTATTAGTCATGGGAGAACGCTAGCGCACACAGGCCAGAGTCTCTAAGTGGGCCTTGGAACTGGGCTAAGCCCCCTGAGATAAGGCATCAAGGGCTTCTTTCAAGGTGGCGACGATCACGACTGTCATATTTTTTGGGAAGAGAGTTATCTCATCGCCATTGCCTTCAGGTGCTAAAAATAACTCTGCACCGGCCTTATGTGCGGCACGAATCTTCTCGTTGATGCCACCAATTGGGCCCACCCGACCATCGATGGTGATGGTGCCTGTCCCGGCGATATGGCGGCCTTTGAGGATATCACGAGCACTCAGAAGTTCAATGACTCCGATTGCAAAGACCATTCCACCACTGGGCCCACCAGTGCGTTTGACATCAAAGCTAATATTCCTTTCAACCAACTGATCACGTGCAACGCCGTAATCCGGATTGTCTTTGAGAAAGGTCAGCGCGGCCTGGATTGCTCTGCTTTGAGAGCCGGTCATATCTTTCTTCGCAGCTTTCTTCTCAGATCTGTTCGTTGTTCCCGGAGGATAAAAAGCTGCTCGTGGGAATACCGCCTGATCACCTCGCAGCCATGAGTAAATAACCTGTGGTCCAACGATCCAGTTTTCCGGATTGGTCACCAGAATCGACATCAAATCCAATCGCCCACTGGCTGGATAGGACTTTTGATTCTTAATGGAGATGATCTTCTTAAAGATGTCTTGTGAGGAACCAGGCATCACGATCGCAAAGGGCAGTGGGGCGACCAATGAGAGCGTAAGAAAAACCGCAATCAGAGCGATCACAAAACGGGGAAGATATGAAAAACGCATTCCTTTTCCCTGGACTGCTCTATTGGGAAGACTCAGGATCAGGTGCGATAGCCCCAGGTGTGACATCTTTAGCGGAATCGCGCGCCTGTGAATCACGCAGAGAGTCTTGAAAGCGCTGGAACTGACCAACCGAGCGCTGAGTCTCTGAGCGATATCTGCCCTGAAACTTCGAGATCCATAAAACGTATGCCAGGCCACCCATTAGGCCCAAAATCGGGATGATCCACCAGATTAGGGCCGTTGCTGCACTCGACATGTGATGAGCCTATCGCCTATGGGAAGAAATCCATTGGAAATCTGGTTACAGGGCTGAGAGGATTAACACATGACGCCATTTGGTTTTACACCCGATAGCTCCGACGATGCCGAAAAAAATAACGGTGAGGGCTCTGTTGACTTTGCTGCAATGATGGCGCAGATGCAACAGAAAATACAAGAACAGTTTTCAAAGTTAGGGATGAGTGGTCCTGGATTTGCGGCACCAACTGAGGCGCTTCCTAAGAATATTGTTCGTGAGACTGCCAAGAAATTTGTGATCGCTCAAGGCTCATCGCCAATAGGTGCAAACGATGCAGCACAGGTTGAGGAGGCCTTCCTCATCGCCCAACTCTGGTTGAATGCTGCGACATTTTTCCCACAATCAACGGTTGCCGCCAACCTCACGCTCTCACGCAGCGATTGGGTCGATTCGACTCTGACTGGGTGGCAGAGTTGTGTTGAGCCATTGGCAGTCGGCTTGACTCAAGCAGTCACCCAACTGTTGGTGGACTCATCTACACCCGAGGCAGATCGTGAGCGCGAAGGTGAGATGCAGATACCTATCGGCATGATCTCCGGGCTCCTTTCCTCCTTCATAGGCTCACTTATGGCAACTCAACTTGGGCAGTCAATCGGTGGCTTAGCGGGTAGCGCCACGGGAATCCACGATGTGGGTCTTCCCCTTGTCGATCCTGTTTATCCAGCGCTGGTGCCACAGAACATCAATGAGTGGGCACGTGAATTGGATATTCCTATCGATGAGGTGCGTATCTTTCATGCGCTACGAGAGAGTGCCGGTGCGCGTTTGTTCGCACATAATCCATGGTTGGTCGCATATATCCGCACTGCGATCACAGATTATGCGCGTGGCATCAATATTGATATCGATGCCATCACCAGTCAGGCCCAGGAGATATTTGATGCATCAACTTCAAACGGTGGCGAATTTAATCCGATGAATCCGGAGAGTTTTACGATGGCATTGAATCAAGGGATATTCACCCCGCAAGAGACGCCGGCCCAACGCGATGCATTGGTGAAACTTGAGACTGTCCTAGCACTTGTCGATGGTTGGAGTGAGAGTGTTGTGACACTCGCGGCGGCAGATCGATTGCCGAACATCTCTGCCTTACAAGAGACACTGCGTCGTGGAAGGGCTACATCTGCTCCAACCCAACAGCTCTTTGCAAATCTCTTTGGTCTTGAAGTCTCACCACGACTTGCACGTGAGGCTGGTGCATTTTGGAGCGCTATCGGAAAACTTCGTAACCTAGAGGAGCGAGATCAGATCTGGAGTGGCATCTTGCCCTCGGCGGCGGATCTATTGAGCCCGCAGAAGTTTCTATCGAGTATCCAGATTCCCGATGATTTATCCTCGCTCTAGATTTCAATCAAAAGCGAACTCCCCGGGCGCTCATCCTGTATCAGCCTTCCCCTTGCTGATAAAGAACGGTTATCCGAGGAGTTCGTGGTTGTAACGTAAATGGATTTGATGTAATAATCAACAAGGCGAGGCTTTAACAAGAGGGTCTTTTATCTGAGCCACTGAGGGATCCATGGCTCCTCACAAATTTAAATCCCTCAACACAGGGTTGAGCTTTCTCGAAAACTATCTGAGGGCAGGTACCTTCAGGGGGTGAGTGATCTCGGCCCAGATTTAGATAGCGATGACACCCTGCCCGGGATAAATGAGGGAGAGATAGTGGTCGTGCGCTCCAATCGGCGAAAGAAAAACATCTCGGCCTATCGTGCCGGGGGGCGAATCCTCGTCTCGATACCGGCGCGGATGAGTAAATCCGATGAGCGGGCGATGGTTCCAGAGATGGTGGCAAAGATTCGCGCCCAAGAGGCGGCCAGTACGATGAGTCAGAGCGCCCTGGCCAAGCGAATAGATGAGTTGCTCTTAGAGTTCGCCCCTGAGATTACTATCCGCCCAGTGAGCATCACCTGGCGGGGGATGCGCGAGAGATGGGGCTCGTGTACGAGCGCCGATCGCACCATCCGCATCTCAGATCGGCTCAAAGATGCCCCAGACTACGCCCTTGACTTTGTTCTCTTCCACGAGGCGATCCACCTGCAGATGAGCGATCATGGTGAGGCCTTCAAGGCGATTTTGAGCAGATTTGCAAAGAGTGAGAGTGCCAATGCCTACCTAGATGGCTATGAGGCCGCTGAAACCGCCCTGGCTATGCCTCAAGAGTTGAAAAAACTCCTCAATCAGTAGGCAAGGTTGAGCCTAATTTCCTTCACCCGAGAGTATCGTCTTGCATACCAACGCTGGCCCCCTTTAGGTGCGCCCTCACGGGTTACAGGCGTGGAGTGGAGGAAGAAGATGGCAGAGACATACAAAGGCACTGCTTACTGTGTGAAGTGCAAAGAAAAGCTTGACTTCGAGGGCGTCATTAGCACCAGCGATGCAGGTCGCCGAACCGCTAAAGGCGTCTGTCCAGTCTGCGGCACCAAGATCAGCACTTTCCTTAAAAAAGCCTAGTAATTAAATTTCGCTTCCACGCCGGAGCACTTGAATCGTAAATCTCGATCGTGGCTCATGGCCTGTAGCGTCTAGCAGTAGGGATTAGCCCTGGCTCCACTGTGATCCAGGGCTATTCTCTGTAACGGCCCTGGCAGAGAAAGGGGCAAGAGCTGCGCAGATTTCAATTAACCCAAGTTATAGCGAAATATTCGATGTCCAAACTTTCTCTCCCCAACCCAGAGGTAGCCATTCTCCACCCAGAGCGAGGCTGGCCAGCGAAGTTCAGTCGTACTCTGGCCTGGTTTCAAGTCGGATGGGCTCGATCCGGTGCCGACGAATGCATCTGGGGCCCCCCCACTCATGGCAGAGGTGATAGAACTCCAATAGAGAACTCTATGGAATGAAGTATCAGCCACATAAAGAGCCTCACCAGATGTAATTGCATCTTGCGGTAAGTTCATTGCGTAAGCGACTTTTCCAGTTGGCTCAGCACCAGATTGCAATGTTGACACGCTCCAGACCAAGATATGTGGTGAGTTGTAGAGACTGGCGGCAACAAGATATTTTCCATCCGAGCGAATGCGATTTGCATCTGCTGTGAGAGTAAAGTCTGGGCTATCTGTTTTACCTGTTGGCAAACCAAGCCATACATAAATCTTTTTTGCTCCTCCATCAAGAATATAGAAATACTTATCGTCAACAGCAACTCTCAGATGCATATTAAAAGTAATATTTCCAATTGAGTCTTTTATATTCAAGATTGGGACTGATGTGGTAGAGGTAGGAATACCCTCCCAGACTACAAAAGTTTTTTCACCTGCGACTGCATAAATAGATTTACCACCAAGTTTTCCAGTATCGGATGAATCGGGTTGGAAGTCCATTGCAAGGAGTGGATTTGGATCTCGTTGATTCTGCATGGTCCAGACCAGATCTGGTTTTGCGCCACTGGTTGCTGGGATCTTCTTCCACACATAGATGGCACGATCAAAATCAGAATTGATTGCCATCGCCCCATCAAGTGTGGCTACTTGAGGATTTGTAATGAGATAGTTGGTTTCCAATGTATTTTCAACGGGATTGGTGAGCACCGTTGAGCTCAACCCCAGATAAAAATCGGGTGTGGCAGTAGATGAAGGAATGCCTTTGAAGACCGATATACGATTACCGTTGTATTCAGTGACATACATATGTCCGCTGACAACCTCAACATCTCCACCATCACCACCTTCAAATTCGGATTTTGACGCTAGTTGTCTTCCAGTTGGTTTCGTTGACGGGAAACTTGTGAATTCCTCTAAAGTTCTTGAGAGTAAATACGCCTTGTTGGTGGTGGAATCAAAACTTCCCATTGGCCAGGCGTAATTGGAGTCGGCAGGGACAATCATGTAATTAGGTTTTGTTGATGCCGATGTTGGGAAGCTCGTATAAACGTGAATTCCCTTATCCTCACCACACTTACCGTTGTGATCCCCAGTCATCAGTACTGTGCCATTGCTCACCAATCCACGGGGGGTACCAATACACGTCGAGGAACTGCCGTCAATGGAGAATGAAGGAGCTTCAGAGCCTGTTGTTGGGAAAGTATTCCAGAAAGATAATCTACTTTTCCCCGCCATAGAGGCCACAACTCGTGTTCCATCCGACCAGATTCCCCAGGGCCATGCCTCTGCTCCCAAATCAATTGCAAAACTTGCACTTGTGCCCGTAGTTGTCGGCATCGAAGACCAAACTAAGATTCGATTGTTGTCGCTATCGGCAACCAAAAGTTTTCCAGTTGATGTGACAATTGCATCACTTGGCCAGTTACATTGACTGAGTGAATTACCACTTGTGGTGCTAGTCGTATTCTGTTGGCAGAGCACAAAGTCAGGTGCAGCTGTTGCACTAGTAGGCGCAGTTTTCCACACTAGGATTCGATTATTACCACGGTCAACTAATATTAAATTAGTTCCATCACTTGCTAGCCCACTTGGATGATCAAATAAGGAGGTTCCAGTGGTACTCGCAAGACCCATCGCGGCCAAGTAACTCGAGGGAGATGCACCAGATGTAATCCTGGTGCCCGAACTTGCAGCTAACTCGGTATATGAAGATGTGACCACTGTGACTGGACTAGGGTGTGAAGAACCACTATCGCCCGGCTTTGGAGTTGTCTGTGGCCCTGGAGTAGGAGTTGTCTGTGGCCCTGGAGTAGGAGTTGTCTGTGGCCCTGGAGTAGGAGTTGTCTGTGGCCCTGGAGTAGGAGTTGTCTGTGGCCCTGGAGT
>SYEK01000029.1 GCA_005800815.1 Actinomycetota bacterium | reverse complement strand
GGCAGAGTTCTGGACACTCTCTGCATTTGCCTCTCTTTATTGGATCTTTCACCTTCACAAGAGGCTTTCTTTCAGAGCTATTTTTTTACTAATCGCCTCTATTATCTTCGCCTTTAGTTCAAGACCTCAAGTTGGCTGGGTCATCGGAATCACTTTTCTCATATTCCTTCTGATTAATATAAGAAAGAGGATCGCATTAGCACTTATTCCGATAGTTTTGATCTCAATTGTCTTAGGCTTTACAGGTACAACAGATACAACAGGTACAACAGGTACAACAGGTGTAATCGCCTCTACTGGATCCAAAATATTTGGCTCACTCAAAACCGCTGCTGAAATCACAGCCTACAAACACCAGGTAAATCAATTAGATGCAGCATCGGTAATTGTCACTCAAAGTTGCCCACGAACTGGTCTGGCTGTTACAAGTCGACCACCAACAAGTTTTGATACATATTTTTGCCTCGCTTGGCGCGCACCGTATATGACTGCAACCTTCCTCTTTCGCCCACTCATCGGCATAGATACCACTAGTACCTCGAGTCTCTTCGCCTCTATTGAAAACATCGCCTGGCTTTGCGCCTTTATCTTCATTATTGTGATGCTGATCAAAAAACGCCAGTTGGCTTTCCTTGGCCCACTTGCCCCCTCTCTTATCTTCTTCACGCTCTACGCTGTTGGGGCGGGATCCTATGAGGGCAATATGGGGACAGCCTTTAGGCACAAATCCTTGATCCTTTGGGTTGTTTTATTGTTAGTGGGCTCAGTCGTTGCAGCGAGGAAGAGACCAAACCCAGGGAATGAAAGCGTCCAAAAGGCGGTTTAATTGAGTATGAGATCAAATCAGATCACCTGGATCATTCTTAACGCCGTCGTAGTTTTCATCGTCATATTTGCTGTCGCCCAATACAACCGTTTGATACGTTTAAATATCGGCGTTGATGAGGCCTATGCCCAGATAGAGGTCCAACTCAAGCGCCGCGCAGATCTGATTCCCAATCTCGTGGAGGCGGTCAAAGGATATGCAAGGCATGAACAATCTACATTCGATGCCGTAGTCACAGCACGTGCAAAGGCGACGAGTGCATCAACGGTGGCAGATACTGCAGCTGCAGACGGGATGTTGACCCAAGCACTTCGTGGTTTGTTAGCTGTTGCAGAGGCCTACCCAGATTTGAAGGCATCTGCAAACTTCATCTCACTTCAAGAGGAGTTGGCGACAACTGAGAATAAGGTGGCATTTAGCCGTCAGTTCTATAACGATAATGTGCGCTCACTCAACACGGCGGTAAAGACGGTACCTACTAACTTCTTTGCTGGCTTTGCAAAGGTTTCAGAGCGCGAGTTTTATGAGATCGATGATCCAGGCGATCGCAAAGCTCCACACGTCACCTTCTAAACTCAATGAACTTTAGAGCCATGCAGGCGGCTAATCGCCGCAAGACGGTGGCCTTGCTCGTTGGTATGGCCATATTGATGTGGTGTGTCATCTATGCAGCTCTGGCCTATTTCGGTGGCTCAGGTGCCGGCATTGTGCCCATCGCAGTAGGAATCTCGCTCATCACAGTGTGGGGCTCCTACTATGGCTCAGATAAGTTGGTTGTGACAATGACTGGGGCCAAGTTGATTCAAGAATCAGATAACCCCAAACTATTTGGGTTGATCCAAGAGGTGATTATCGCATCGGGCCTTCCTATGCCAAAGGTTGCAATAGTCATCGATGATGCGCCAAACGCCTTTGCAACCGGGCGCAACCCTGAGCATGCACTTATCGCATTTACTACCGGGATTTTAGAGGCGATGGATCGCGATCAGTTGCAAGGTGTCATCGCCCATGAACTGGCACATGTTGCAAACCGCGACACCTTGGTCAGTGCAGTGGCTGCAACGACGGCCGGTGCAATCGCCATCATCTCTGACATGTTGACCCGCATGATGTTCTTTGGCGGACGCCGAGGTCGAGAGAGCAATGCCAATCCTCTGGCACTTATCGCCTCTCTGATCATTCTCATTCTCGCCCCTCTTGCAGCGATGATGTTGCGCTCTGCCATCTCACGAAAGCGTGAGTCCTTAGCCGATGCAACGGCAGTTGCCTTCACGCGCAACCCGGCAGGCCTTCGCAGTGCACTCGAGGTGTTAGAGCGCGACTCTACGGTCGTTCAACAGCGATCCACAGCCGTTGCACATATCTGGATCGAATCACCACTAGATGCTAAAGCAGTTTCAAAGCTCTTCTCTACCCATCCACCGATCGCAGAGCGAATTGCAGTGCTTCGTACGATGGAGTCTTTGAACTAACTACTCTTTGACCGAGCGCAGAAGGACCTGTGCGACATCAAAGACCTCGACATCAGAGTTGCGGGCCGTCATTCCATCACTTGTCATCACTCGACAGAATGGACAGGCAACTGCCAACTCTTTGACACCGGTTGCAATAGCCTCATCGACACGGTTCAGGTTGATCTGAGTCCCAAGCTTTTCCTCCATCCACATGCGGCCACCACCTGCCCCGCAGCAAAATGAGCGCTCTTTATTGCGTGGCATCTCTGAGAGCTGGGCCCCAGTCGCCTCCAATAGCTCTCGTGGAGGTTGGTAGATCTCATTATGGCGACCTAAATAACAAGGGTCGTGATAGGTCATGGCAGTGTGGCTCATCTTTATCGGGAGCAGTCTTTTCTCACGCAGTAATTGGTTCAACAGCTGGGTGTGGTGGAGCATCTCTAACTCAAAACCACTCTGTGCGTAGTCGCGGCCAATCGTTGTGAAGCAGTGTGGACAGGTGACGACGACCTTTTTCCTTCCCTTACTGCGCCCAGCAAAGACCTCTTTGAATGTTTCGATGTTCTCTGCCGCCAAGATCTGATACAAGAACTCATTACCAGCGCGGCGTGCAGAATCCCCCGTGCACGTCTCTTTCTTTCCTAAGACAGCGAAGTTGACCCCTGCCATATACAAAAGCTCTGCAACTGCCTTAGTGGTCTTCTTGGCCCGCTCATCGTATGCACCGGCGCAGCCCACCCAGAATAAGTATTCGACCTCATCGGGCAGAGCGCCTTCAACGACGCGCACTGGGAAGTCACACTCTGCGATCCAGGCTTCACGATCATTCTTATTCGCACCCCAAGGGTTACCGCTTTGCTCCAGGTTGCGAAAGGTTCCACCTAGCTCTGTTGGAAAATTGGATTCGACGAGAACTTGGAAGCGGCGCATATTTACGATGTGATCGATATGTTCGATATCGACGGGGCACTCATTAACACAGGCACCGCATGTCGTGCAGGACCATAGGACATCAAGTGAGATCGGGGCGCCCTCACCGGCCATCGCCTCGCTCTCAACGGCCTTTGCAAAGGCGTGATCACGCATCGCCATGATCAAAAGCTTGGGAGATAGGGGTTTTTCAGTATGCCAGGCTGGGCATTGAGACTGGCAGCGCCCACACTCGGTGCAGGTGGACATATCCAATAGACCCTTCCAGGTGATATCGGCGCGTGTGCCAAGACCGAAGACATCATCATCCTTGGGATCTTCAAAGTTAATGACCTCACCATGAGAGAGCATCGCAGGCAAGGGTCCAAGGGATGATTTTCCATCTGCATTACGGCGATAGAAGATATTAAAGGGCGCTAAGAACCTGTGCCAGGCGATACCCATCGTCAGATTACTGGCGATGACAATGAACCAGGTCATCGAGACGACAATCTTTATCGCCGCTACCACCTGCACAGTAGAGAGAAGTTGACTCAGCGTCCATGATTTGAAGATCGATGCGATAAACCATGTTGTCACAAAGTGGCGGTTCCACTGCGTCTCATCTGAGAGCGCACCCTCTAATCCCCGCAGAGTGATGACACAGAATATGATGACAAGAATCGTCGCCTCGACGTAATAGGCCTTGAGCATCCCAGAGCCATAGAAACGCGAGCTACGACCTTTCTTTCCAAAGCGTGTCACCTGTCGTATG